>JAGRED010000100.1 GCA_020446725.1 Parvularculaceae bacterium
GGCTCGGCGGCTCCGCTCCGATAGTCGAGGCAGATTTCTCCGGCGAATTCAGAGGAGGCGATGGGCGCCAGCCCCGTGGGTAGTCTCCCCGTCGTCTGACGCCAGATATCCGTCGCGGAATAGAGCGGCACGGCATCGTCATAATGATAAATCACAGCGACGCCAACGATCTCACTGCTGTCGCGGTTGCGGATGAAGCGATTGGCCGAAGGGAATTGCTTGCCGCCATTCGCGCGAGCAAAGGCGACATAGTCCTGCGGAGGGCGATATCCGCCATCCAGCAGCCTTTGTGCAATGTGTTCCTCGCTCACCAGAGCAGGCGTCGCGCCGTCGAAAGCAACCGGGATCATGTCCATTGCCCATTCCACCGTGAAGCGGCCTGCATCGACCCATAAGGAGCATCACCGGAATGCCCGCCCGCGCAAGGCCTGTGTCCGTGGTCCTGACAAGCTGCATTCTACCGACGTCCTGATGGTTATGCCATGTATAAGTTTCAGGCGCCCCGCGCAGTCGCAATTGCGCGATTTCGGTCCAGTTGTCGCCAGTGAGTTGCACGTCGGCAAATGGCCGGATTCAGGCCGTCCTATTTCAGCGTCGATAGCTGGAAAGCAAATGTCCCGCTCGTCAGCTTCGTGGATCGCGCACGCCTGTCATAGGTCTATCGCGGCGCTGGGAATTAACGCAGCTGTTTAGGCCCAATCGCGCCCGTGTGCTGGATGACGGCTCCGGCGAGATCATTCCCCGCGGCGCAGGCCTCAAGCGGCGATGCGCCGTTGAGGCGCGCGGCGAGATAAGCGGCGTTGAACCCGTCGCCGGCGCCGGTCGTGTCGACAGGCTTTTTCACCTCGCGGGCGGGCGCCCATTCTCTCACGCCTGCGGATTTCAAGTAGCAGCCTCGCGCGCCGTCCTTGACGATTGCTTCCGCGCACCCTCTTTCGCTCAGTTCATCGGCGATAGACGCCGCATCGGCTGCGCCGTGCAACAGCGTCCAATCCTCCAGCGACACGAAGCAGATTGATGCGTTGTCGATCGCCTGACCGATGATCGCTCTGGCGTCGCCGATAAGGGGCCAGCCTTTCGGGCGGTAATTCAGATCGAAAGCGACCACAGCGCCGCCGGCGCGCGCCGATCGCATGAGGTCGATTATGCGCCGTTGGTGATCTTTGCCGAATATCGAAAGCGTGATGCCGGTGAGGTAGAGCAGGGACGCCCCGAGCATGGCGTCGATAGCCCGTTCCGTGTCCGGCTGGCTGAAGAACGAGCGTGCTGCGCTCTCGCTTCGCCAATAGGTGAAGCTTCGCTCGCCATGATCATCGACCGAAATGGCGTAGAGGCCGGGTATGCGGCCTTTGACCGTCAGGCAGTGATCGAGCAGCAATCCTTCGCTCGCCCATGCCTCGCGCAGCCAGACGCTGTGGGGGTCATCGCCGAGCGCCGAAACGAATTGCGGCGAAGCGCCGAGACGCGCGAGATGGATCGCCGTGTTCAGGGCGTCGCCGCCATAGCCGAAACGCGCCGCGCCGTCCCTGATCCCGGACAGCTCCAGCATCCCTTCTCCGAACACGCACAGGCTCATGCAATGTCTCCCATGGCGCCTGCTTCATCGTCCGCTGCTTGTGAGCGACCTTCAAGGACGCTTAAGCGGGAGCGTTCTCACCACGGCTTGTTGAGGCGTTGAAAGTCGCTTCCCTGTTCCGACGTCGCGGAGGTTGATGATTTCCTCGTCAACAGGAACGGCAATGACAGGAAATAGAGGATCGCCGTCGGATTCAGGATGACGGATTTCAGCAGATGGGCCGCATCGCGCGGGGCCATGCGCACCTCCGCCTCAAGCGAGCTCGCCTGATCGCCATTGATGACGAGCGTGTCGCCCTCGCGCGTCAGCTTGCCGATGACGAAATCAATTTCTGCAAGCGGACTTAGAACGCGCATTCGTCTGGCTCCTAGTCTTTCCTCAGCGTGCCGACCTTCTGGGCGGCTTCAATCCGGCGCTGGTGCAGTTCCGGCATGTCCTCGGCGCCCATGCCGGCGGGCGGCGTGAACTGGCCGCGCCCGTAAAGATCGCGGAAAACGTCTTTGACCGGGCCGAGCTTGTCTGCGAGGTTTTTCGGCGGCCGTCCGCTCGGGAACTGGTTCGGCGGATAGATCGGCTTGTCGTAAATCTGGCGGAAGCCTTCGGTCCTGAGGTCGACCCAGCAATTGTGGTTCGACCGCGAGCGGTGTTCGCGCAGGGACTCGATGTCGATCGTCGCGCCGATAACCTGTTCTTCCGGGTATTCCGCGCAACGCAACACCATGCCGGTATAATCGATGACGAATGAACGCCCCGGGCAGAAAGCGCGCGGATAATAATCATACTCGACCTTGCCCCAGTTTGAACCGAGCACATACGCCATGTTGTCATGCGCCCGCGTTCTGCGCGTGAACATCCAGAA
This sequence comes from Parvularculaceae bacterium, assembly GCA_020446725.1. Taxonomy (GTDB): domain Bacteria; phylum Pseudomonadota; class Alphaproteobacteria; order Caulobacterales; family Parvularculaceae; genus Amphiplicatus. Next base: position 2,436 of record JAGRED010000100.1, read on the forward strand.
GTCCCAGGGTTCTGAAACGCCCTCGATCTCCTGCAGCGCGACGGGATGGCAGATCACCTCGCAGCCATTATAGCCGAGCGCGCGCGAAACCTCCGGCGTGCAGCCGTCATGACAGGTCATGGTTCCAAGCTTGCCGATTTCGGTATCAAGCACCGGGAACAGCGTTTTGATGTCGTCGCCGAAGACCTTGCGGTACTCATCGAGAATGTCATGCGGGCTGGTGCCGAGTCCGATTGAGGCGGGGATATGCCATTTGTGATAGCGCAGCTCCACCTTGCCTGACGGGCCGATGATGAAAGCGGTGTTGAACCAGCGGTCCGGGAATTCCGGCACTTGCTCGATGACGCCGCCGCCGGCGATGTAGAGATTGTATTCCTTGGCTTTCGCGCCGAGCGCCTGCATTTCAGGGCCGTCAAGCGTGATCGCCTTTTTCATGAAGCCGTCGATGCCGTGCTCTCCCTTGCCGGGGGTCGTCACGCCCTGAAGGAAGTATTCCGGCAGCACGACGAGCCGCGCCGGCAATTCCCAGAAATAGCCGACGCCGAAATCGATCATGTTGCAGACACGGTCGAGGTTCTTCTTGATGCCTGCGCGGTCCTCAGCGACCGTCACATGCGGCTGGATCACCATCGCCGTATATTTTTCAATCTTCTTGCTCTTGCTCATGTCGATTTCCTTACTGGATTCGCAGATCAGTTTGATGCGCGCTTGAGGCCGAAATCCTCAAGCAGAACGTTGGCGGCGACCGTTCCGCCCGCCGAAATGCCGCCGCCCGGATGGCAATGCGGCCCCGTCATGTAGAGATTGCGGAAGGGCGATCTGTAATGCGCGTAGCCGGGGAAGGGACGGAAGGCGCCGAGCTGCGCCGCGATGCGCTCACCGCCATTTGTCGTGCCGTCGACGAAGGAAAGATTGGCGCGTTCCAGGCTGTCCTTCGTTTCGATGTATTCGCCAAGGATTGTCCGCTCATTGATGTTGGGCGCGTATTGTTGAAGTTTTCTGAGCAAGACATTGTGCGCATAGTCTTCCTTGATGTCTTCCCAGGATTTTCCGTCCGCGAGCCAGTTCGGCACATAGGTGTCGAAAATAAGCGTGTGCTTGCCGGCGGGCGCGCGCGTCGGATCAAGCAGCGTCCAGCAGGCGGACCACAGGAACGGATCGGACGGCGGCTGACCCATCGACATCTCGGCGTATTGCCGGGTCATCTGCGGCATCGAATCGACGATGCGATGGAAGGCGCAGGCGCTCATGTCCGCGCCGTTCGTGAAATCCGGCGGTTCGGAAAGGGCGAGATGCATCCGGCAAATCGTCACCTTGCCGAATGAAAAGCGTTTGACGGCGCTTGCGAAATCCGGCGCGAGCTTTTCTTCGCCGATGAGCTTCAGGAATGACTGCTTCGGTTCAAGCGCGGTGACGACAGCCTTTCTCGCCCGCAGAACGGCGCCGCCCGCCAGCTTGAGCCCGCGCGCTTCACCGTTTTCAATGATGATTTCCTCAACCGACGCGCCGGTGATGACGCGCCCGCCATTCGCTTCAATATAGCGCGCCATCGAATTCGGCAGTTCCTGGCTGCCGCCTTCGGGGATCGCCTGGCCGTAAACATGCACCGCCGGGATCATGATGTAGAACGACTGCCCGGCGCCTTCCTGCTCGGGAAGGATCTGCGGCGCGAGCGCCCAGTTCAGCATGACGGCTTTGACGAAGTCGTTTTCGAAATTGAATTCAACCCAGGCGCGGGCGCTCAGATTGAATTCCTGCATCCGCTTCAGGCCTTCGCGGCTGTTCTCCAGCGCGCGCGCCATCGTGCTCGGCGGCGAGGGCGGAGAGAAAAACGCCCGAATGAAACCGTCCTTGATCGCTCCGAATTCGTCATAGACTTTGCGGTAGCGATTTGCGTCCGCCTTCGAATAGCGGGCGATGCTGTCGACGGTCTTGTCGATGCTCTTGTAGATGACGATGCCCGGGCCGCCGGATTTGTCCGGGTGGCCGGTGATGTGATCCGTCGAAGGAATGTATTTAAGGCCGTGCTTGACGAGCTCGGGTTCAATCAAATCCTTGAAATCGGCGTTCGCCTGAATCCAGACATGCGAAGAACCGAAGAGGTCATGCTTGAAGCCGGGGATTGTCACCTCGCGGGTCACCGCGCCGCCGCCGACCCACGGATTGCGTTCAGCGACGCAGACTGAAAGACCGTAACGCGTCAGCAGCGCCGCGCAGGAGAGGGCGTTGACGCCCGCGCCGGCGATAACGATGTCGAATTCGGATTCTGTCATTGACCCCGGCCGGTTATTCTTGAGTTTGGGACGTTGCCGCCTCGCACGCAGGGCGAGGCGTGAATCGACCGTCCCGACAAATACTTATCGACGCCGAAGGGGCCTGGGCAATTGATAGTCTTTCATCGAACCTATAAGGTCGCCTAATGTCAAACCTGTTCCCTCGCTGATGCAGCATGGCCCGCCGGCTTCCTCCTCTCGTTTCCTTGCGCGTATTTGAATCAGTCGCACGGCATCTGAGCTTCACGAAGGCCGCCGATGATCTTCATGTCACGCAGGCCGCTGTCAGCCACCAGATCAAGAATCTGGAGGAATGGCTGTCTATTCCCCTGTTTCTGCGCCTCAACCGGACGATCAAGCTCACCAAGGAGGGCGAGGCCTATGCGACTGCGCTGACCGGCGCCTTTGAGGCGATCGCCGACGCGACGGACGCAATCCTCAAGGACACCGGACAGCAGGCGATCAACATCGCGACATTTGATTCGATCGCCGCGAACTGGCTGGCGCCGCGCATCAAGAAATTTCAGTCGCGCCATCCTGAGATGGCGATCAAGATTCTCACCCACAGCGCCTATTCGGATTTCGCCGACGGCGACATTGATGTTGAAATCCGGTACGGGGCCGGCGACTGGCCGAACCTTTATGTCGTTAAGATCGCCGATGAGGATATTTTCCCGGTCTGCAGTCCGAAATTGCTCGGCCGTCGGAAGCGCCCGCTGAATGTCGCCGACCTCGATGAATACAGCCTCATTCACGATGAGCTGGTGATGGAATGGTCAGACTGGATTGAAGCCGCCGGCGGAACAAGCGCGAAGGCCGACAAGGGCATGCGTTACAATCATTCCCACATTGTCATTCGCGCGGCTGCGGCCGGTGAAGGCATGGCGCTTGGCCGCAGCCTGCTCGTCGCCGATGACATCGCCGCCGGACGGCTTGTCGCGCCGTTCGAACACAAGATGCCGTCAAAATATTCCTATTACCTCGTTCGTCCGAGGGAACACGCCGAAAAAGCGTGGGCGAAATCCTTCGAGGAATGGCTGCTGCTCGAAGCGGCCGAGACGATGGCTCAGTTTAACTGAACACCCGCTGCATGACCGATTTATGCTCGAGAAACGCTTCGAGCCCCAGCCGTCCGTGCTCGCGACCCCAGCCGGATTGTTTATAGCCGCCGATCGGCATCGCCATGTCCGGAATGCCGTGACAGTTCACCCACACAATCCCGGCGCGCAGCGCGCGGCTCATTCGCTGGGCGCGCGATGCGTTTTCGGTCCATACGCTCGCGGCGAGGCCGTATTGGGTGTCATTGGCGAGGCGCAGCGCCTCTTCTTCATCGTCAAACGGCGCGAGCGTCGCCACGGGACCGAATATTTCCTCGCGCCAGGCGCAGCTTTTTGCGCCCGCATCGGCTAGCACGGTCGGCTGATAGAAAAAGCCGGGCCCATCAACAATCCGCCCGCCCGCAAGGCGTTCCGCGCCTTCGTCGATCGCCGCTTTCACTGTCCGGTCGACGGACGATCGGTGGGCGGCGGAGATCAGCGGCCCCATCATTGTCGTTTCGTCAAACGCGCCGCCTAGTTTCAAGGCTTCTGCGTGTTTGCGAAGACCGTCGGCGACCCTTTGATAGGCCGTGCGCTGGACGAGAATACGTGATCCGGCGACGCAAACTTGCCCTGCGTTGCCGAAGATGCCGCCTGCGGCGCCGGCGATCGCTTCATCGATCTTCGCGTCATCAAAGATGACGACCGGAGACTTGCCGCCGAGTTCCAGCGACAGGCGTTTCAGATTGCCTTTGCCCGCATCAATGATCGCGCGCGCCGATGCGGTCGAGCCGGTGAAGGAGATCTTGTCGACGCGCGGATCGCGTGTGATCGCGTCGCCGACGACGGCGCCTGATCCGACCACGATATTGACGACGCCGTCTGGTATGCCCGCCTCGCAGATCAGCTCGCCGAGACGGAGCGTTGAAAGGATCGTCAGTTCGGACGGCTTCAATACGACCGAACAACCGGCCGCGAGCGCCGGCGCGAGTTTCCACGCCGCCATCACGAGCGGGCCGTTCCACGGCGTGATAAGGCCGGCGACGCCGACCGGTTCAAGGCGGGTGACGCCTTCAAGATCAAGACCGCCGATTGAGGGCTTGAATGTTCCGCCGTCGATTTTGGTGCACCATCCGGCATGATAGCGGAACGCCTCCGCGGCCGCCGGGGCTTCGCCGTTGAAGGCGGCGGCGAACGGCTTTCCGCCGTCGAGCGATTCAAGTTCGGAGAGTTCCTGACGATGCGCGTCTATCAGCTCGCCGATGCGCCAGATCCGTTTTGCGCGTTCGGCGGGGGTAAGGCTTCGCCATGCGCCGGTGTCGAAGCTGCGCCGGGCCGCGTCAATCGCTGCGTCGACGTCATTCGTTGACGCAGGCGCGAAGGCGGCGACGGTCTCGCCGGTCGACGGGTCGATGCAGTCAATTGAGGAAGAGCCGCCGGGCTTGCGCCATTCGCCGGCAATCAGGTTGTTTTTCGCGTTCGCGACGAACGCCCTTGTTTCATCGGAAAGACGCGGCGGTAGGCTCGCCATTCAACCTGCCTGCTTTCTTGCGCGGCCGGCCGAGAACTCCTTCAACGCCTCGATGACCGCTTCGTTTTCGTGATCGAGGCCTACGGTGATTCTGAGGCAGCCCGCTGGGCCGCCTGCGCTGACAGGGCGCGGAATAATGCCGCGCTTCATCAGGAAGTCGGCGGCGCGTTCGGCGGTGAATTCGCCTTCAGCATCAAAGCGGAGAAGATAGAAATTCGCGACGCTCGGGAAGACATCGTAATCGAGGCCGCGCAACGTCGCTGTCAGCTTCGCGAGCCACCTGGCGTTATGCGCCTTCACGCTCACCGCGTAGGAGACATCGCGGACGGCCGCTTCGGCGGCGGCGAGCGCCGCGATGCTCGTATTGAATGGGGTCCGGATGCGCTCGACCGCGTCAACGACCGACTTGTCGGCGCACATCCAGCCGATGCGCAACCCGGCGAGCCCATAGAGTTTTGAAAAGGTTCGAGTCACGACGACATTCGGCGCCTGCTTCCATAGTGTGAGGCCGTCGCCATAGTCGGGGGCGTCGACATAGTCGGCATAGGCGCCGTCGTAAATGATTATGACGTCTTTCGGCGTCGCCGCGACCAGTCGCGCCAGATCATCGCGCCGCATATAATCGCCGACCGGATTATTAGGGCTGGCGAGCATGATCATGCGCGTCTTCGGCGTAATGCGGGCGAGAATCGAGTCGGCGTCGGCGCGGAATTTCGGTTCCGGCGCGGTGACGATCGTCGCGCCCTGCGCCTCGGCGTGAATGCGCCCCATGACGAAACTGAATTCGCTGCAGATGACTTCATCGCCCGGCGATACGAAGGCGCGCACCAGCAAAAGCTGCAATTCTTCCGATCCGTTGCCGCAGACGATCTGCGCAGAATCAAGGCCGTGAACGTCCGCGATCGCCTTGCGGAGCGCGGTCTGGCGGCCATCGGGATAACGGAAGAGTCGCGCTGCCGTCTCATGATAGGCGGCGATCGCCAGCGGCGAGGGGCCGTGCGGCGATTCATTAGACGAAAGTTTGATGGGCTCAGCAAAGCCCTCGACCGTCGATGTCCCCTGCGTGTAGGGCGCAAGGTTGCGAAGCGTCTGTTTCGGCGCGATCGCGCCGTTCGCCTTTTCCGTCGTCGTCGATGCCGCTTTTTGCATGGTGCTGGCCGCCGGTCGTGATTGAATCATTTACGTCGGGTGACGCCTCGCGCGCGTTCGCGCAGAATGTACTTCCAGGGTGAACTCATGTCGCCGACCTCAACTTCAATGAGGCTTGGTCCGTCCTCTTTCAGCGCGCGCCGGAGCGCGCTTCTGAGCTCGTCCGGCGATCCCGCCTTGTAGCCGGCGACGCCGAAGGTCTCCGCCATATCGGCGAATCGGGGATTGTGGAGTTCCGAGCCGATATACCGCCCATCATACCACTCTTTCTGGTGCCGGCGCACATTGCCGAACTTTCCGTTGTTGAAGACGATGACGGGCATGTTGATTCGATATTGCGCGGCCGTCGCAAGCTCCTGGACCTGGAACATGAAGCCGCCGTCGCCAGCGATGGCGACGACCGGACGGTCGGGATGAGCGACCTTGACGCCTAGCGCCGTGGCGTATCCGTAGCCGAGCGTTCCCTGGTAGCCGCAGGTGATGAGCGAGCGCGGGCTGTAGACGGGAAAGCCGATCCAGGAGGCGAAGCCGACCTGCGTGATCTCGTCGACCAGAATGCCGTCCTCCGGCAGTTCGGCGCGGATGGCGTCAAGATAGGCTGATTGTTCGGGCACATCCTTTGCAAAAGCTGCGGCCGACTTCGCTTTCTCGGCGATCGCTGTTTCCGTCCGGTCCTCGCGTTTGCCGATCCTCCGCTCGCACGAATCAACCAGATGGCTGACGACTGTCTTGGCGTCGCCGCAGATGCCGATATCGGCATTGACGATACGATTGATCTCGGTCGGGTCCCAGTCGATGCGGACGATCGTCATCTCTTCATCGACGCCCCATTCCTGCAGATAGGGCTGCATGCGCGACCCGATGCCGATTACGAGATCGCATGTCTTCCAGAATTCATATCCTGCGGCGAAATTGCATCCGAGCGGATGCTGGTCGCTGACAACGCCGCGCCCGTTCCTGAAGGAAACGACCGGCGCCTGAATAAGTTCCGCGAGGCGGCGTATTTCATCGCTCGCGTGCTGCGCGCCGCCGCCGACAACGATGAGCGGGCGTTTCGAGGCGTCGATCGCATCGGCCGCTGCGGTCACAAGATCGGCGTCGAAATTCTGCGCGTCGTTGCTCGCAAACGCCGTCGCCGCGTCGACGCGCGTCTCCATCGCCATGATGTCAGGCGGCATTTCGATGGCGACAGGGCGCGGCCGTCCGACGGTCATCTGCTTGAAGGCGGTGTTGACGACGCTGGCGACTTCAGTCGGATGATTGATCCGCTCGGCCCATTTGGTCAGCGAACGAAGCGTCGCCAGCTGATCGGGCAGTTCGTGCAGCTCGCCGACGCCGCGCCCGATCGCATGCGACGGGATCTGACCGGTGACGCACAGAACGGGCGAGCTGTTTGCATAAGCCGAGCACATCGCCGCAGTCGTATTGAGAACGCCGGGGCCTGGAACGACCGTGTAGACGCCCACTTTGCCAGTTGATTTCGCATATCCGAAGGCCATATAGGCTGCGCCCTGTTCGTGGCGTGAGCCGACATAGCGCACGCTGTCGCCGGCGCGCTGCATGGCGTCAAAGAAATCATTGAGCTGGCCGCCCGGCAGGCCGAACACCGTATCTACGCCGTTGACGCGGAGGGCGGCGAACAACGCGTCAGCGCCTTTGATGCTTTGCGTGTTCATTAACGGTTTTCCTCGCGGCGCGCATTGTTTTGGAGTGGCGATGATCCGTCCAATGACGATGCGCAGGCGTTTGATCGCTTGGTCATGGAATTTCCGAAATCGCGCCTGGAATGTGAGCTCTCAGTAACGCTCAAGGTCCCGGATAAGCCGGCTTTATTCAACAAAAATATATTCATAGGCGGAATTATTGGTCCTTATATTCCGACAATGATCATGACATGCGTCAGTCCCCTGACGGACGAACGCCTGCCTTGCGGCAGGCGTTCTGACTGATGCCGATGGGATCAGGGAGGAGATAGGCCCCATCAGCGCCAAGTTTTGCGTCTTAGAGGTCGCCGCCGGTAGAGACCTTCAGGCGAATGCCGAACCGTCTCGGGTTGGGGCGAACGCGTA
>JAGRED010000101.1 GCA_020446725.1 Parvularculaceae bacterium
GCTAACGGCTTCCGGTTACGAGCGCCCGTTTACCTCGCTGGAAGACGGCGTCTCCGACTACGTTCGCGGCTACCTTGCCCGGCGCAATTAAGGAACGATGCGGGATTATCAGGATGAGCCGCAAGCGCATCACCGATTCACTGCGCAACGAGTGGGCACGAGCACTCGCGATGGTGCGTCGTTCGCCTTACCGGCTGGACCCCCGGGTATATCTTCGATTGATTGATGCCGAGGCGCTTCACGCTCTGCAGCAGCGGTATGAGAGAACGGGCGGCAAGGCGCTCAAGTACTTGGACGTCGCGTACTGGATGAAAGTTAATGCGCGGCGTCTGGCTGATATTCCGGTCGGCCGCTCGCCGCCGTGTCTTCGTCTGCTTGATATCGGATGCGGTGCCGGCTATTTCCTCTTTATTGCCCGCGCACTAGGACACGATGCGGTGGGATTGGATGTCCCGGACACTCCTTTCTACGAAGAGATGATCGCGCTTCTGGACGTGCCCCGGGTTATGCATCGCGTTAAGGCATTTGAAGCGCTGCCCGATGAACTTCGCGGCTACGATGTAGTTTCCGCGCACATGACCTGCTTCAACCGACTGCCGGACAGGAGCCATTGGAGAGGGGAAGAGTGGGCCTTCTTTGTTGACGACGCCAAGTCGCGACTGAATCCAGGCGGCACGATTCAGCTTCATCTTAACAAGCTGGAAGACGGACGCGCCATGACGCCGGAGGTCGAGATATTCTTCCGCAAAAACGGTTTCGTTATCGATCGCGCCCGCGCGGTGTTTCGAGACCGCTGAGCAACCCTACTTGAGCTTCCTGTTCTTCGCGCGGGATTCGCGGGCCATGCTCTGTTTGAAAGCCGCAAGGCGGGCGGCGAGCTTTGCGTCGAACGCAGCAAGTATGCTGACGGCAAGAAGCCCCGCGTTGCGTGCATTTCCGATCGCAACTGTCGCGACCGGAACACCGGCCGGCATTTGCACGATCGACAGCAGGGAGTCGAGACCCTTCAGCGCCTTGGATTCTACCGGCACGCCGATCACGGGCAGCGTCGTCATGGAGGCCGCCATGCCGGGGAGATGCGCCGCGCCGCCGGCGCCGGCGATAATCACCATGAGGCCGCGCGCGCCGGCCGTTGTCGCATAATCATAGAGCCGCTGGGGCGTCCGATGCGCCGAGACGACCTTCGCCTCGAAGGGTATTCCCATTGCGGCGAGCATTTTTGTGGCGCGTTCCATCGTCGGCCAGTCCGAGCGCGAGCCCATTATGACCCCGACCAGCGGCGTTGCCGACCTTGATTGACGGGATTTTACGGGCCTTGCGCCCGCCTTTTTCTTCACGGCCAAGGGAGTCTCCACCCTCTAAAAAGGGCCGCATACAACAAACCGGCTCGGGCATGCAAAGATTTCAAGGGAAAAAGCGAGAGAGGCGCGGATCCTTCCAGACGGGGGCGCGTCGGTCCGCGCCTCTCTCACCCGATGCGGGCGTTGGCGATCGTCTGAGAAGGGGACTTGCACCACGTCGCGCCGCCTTGTGATTACGATCCGGTTTGGTCGCCAGCGGCAATCGAGCTTGCGGCAAACCGTGAGCGCCAAGCGTTGAGGCGTGAACACGAACGCGAGAGGCGGCGCGCCGGCCTCGGATATCGTCGCAGTTGTTGCCACGGCGCGCCAAATCCGGCTTCAGTGCCAGCCATGCTGGAGCGGTCCATGAGCGGGAGAGGCCCATGAAAGTGCGCGGGCCGGGCGGACCCAATCCGCCCCGACAAATAGAACGAGCATCCGCAGGCGCGACCGTCGAGGCGGCGGAGGCCGCAGTCCCGGTCGACGCGATCAATATTGCGGGCGTACCGGAGGCGGAACTGACGCCGCGCGTGCGCGCCGCACTTACCGCGCTGATGCAGGAGGTTTCAGACCTCCGGCGAGAACTCGCCCAGGCGACGAAGAAAATGGCCGAGCTTGAGCAGCTCGCAAGCACGGACCCGTTGATCGGCATCCTCAATCGCCGCGCCTTTGTCGCTGAGCTGAACCGGGCGCTCGCGCTGACGCAACGCTACGGCGAGTCTTCATCGCTCATTTTTGCCGACCTTAACGATCTCAAGAAGATCAATGATCAGTACGGGCATGCGGCGGGCGATGCGGCTCTAGCGCATGCCGCCAAGGTCATCGGCGCGAATATTCGCCAGACCGACATATTCGGACGCCTCGGCGGGGACGAATTCGCAATCATCCTCACCCACACGCCGAAGGATCTCGCGGAGCAAAAAGCCGCCTCGCTCGCTGCGCTGGTGAAAAACAGCGACGGGCCGAACGGGCTTCAGGTGAGCATCACTTGCGGCGTCGTTGAAATATCCGAGGGGCTGTCCGCTGAAGATGCGCTCATTGCCGCTGACAAGGTCATGTATGAGGAAAAGCGGCGGCGATGATCAGGCGATAATGTCCGGCGTCATCTGATCGCGTAGTTTCTGAATCATATCCTTGAGTTGGAGTTTTTTCTTTTTCAGCCGAGCGAGCGCGATGCTGTCATGACTCGGCGCGGTGGCGAGCGCGAGGATCGCGGCGTCTAGATCGCTGTGTTCCTGAAGAAGAAGCGCCAGACGGATCTCGAGCGCGTCGGCGTCCTCGTTCGCGCTGCTGAAACCGCTCTCGCGCGCGCTGAAAATGTGCGACGCGTCGATAACCCGTTTCTTTTTTTCGTCCTCGGTGTCTCCGGGGCCCATGCGATAACTCTTCAGGGGGTTTTTGATTCGACCAAGTCCAACGTATTCGCGATCAATTCCTCTAGCAACGAGACCGTGAAGCCGGGCGTTCTGGCGGCGCCGGCGAGTCGCGCATAGAGCGCGACCGCACGTCGCGCACGCTCGGTTCCGCCCGGCGGCGAGGCGGCTGCGAGAGCGTCCAGCGCAAGGCGCTCGAGCGTGTCGAGTTCGATCCTTTCAGCGGCGAGTTCGTCGTCCTTGATCTTCAGGCGCAAGGCCCCTTGGCGTTCGATGTCAGCGCCGGGAAAGACGAATTTCAACGCCGTTCGCGCGGCGCGCAGCGGTTTCGTCACTTCATGGTTCCAACGATGCGTCTGGTCGATCGCCTTGCGGATGACCAACTCGCCGGGTTCCCGAAAATAAGCGCCGCACCACAGGCACCAAAGGAGCATATTAACGTTTAGTCCGTGCCGATCCTGCAATGCGAGCGCGAGCGGTTCGACGCCCGGCCGCTCATAGGCGCCCAAGGCCCAGTCCCAGAGCGAAGGCGCATTACTCAGCGGCGCGATCCTTTTTCCAGATCGACGCCCCAGCGCCGAACGAGCGGCGTATCAATGTTGAAGAGGTCGAGAACGCGTCCGACCGATTGATCGACCAGTTCATCGACAGATTTCGGTTCGATGTAAAACGAGGGCAGGGGCGGCGCGATCACGGCGCCCATTTCGGTCAGCGACGTCATGGTGCGCAAATGGCCAAGGTGAAACGGCGTTTCGCGAACCATCAGGACGAGGCGTTTTCGTTCCTTCAGCACGACGTCGGCCGCCCTGCTGATCAGGCTCGTCGTGACGCCGGTCGCGATCTCCGACATGGTTTTGACCGAACAGGGCGCGATGATCATGCCGTCGATTGGGAAGGAGCCTGATGCGATCGGCGCGCCGATGTCGCCGGCTGCGTAGCGACAGCTCGCCAAGGGGTCGAGATCAGCGGCCTTCAGCCCGAGTTCGTAGCTCAGCGTCATCTCGGCGGCCTTGCTGACGACGAGGTGCGTTTCGACCTCGGCGGCGCGCAGCGCCTCAAGGCAGCGCTTGCCGTAGACAACCCCCGAAGCGCCAGTGACGGCGACGATGATGCGGCGAACGGAATTCACAACGAACTCAATTGCTTGTGTGCAGGGATTTAGCCGGTTTCGGAGCTTGCCGCAAAGCGGTTTGGTTAACAAGAAACCTTGCGGAAATGGTCGACAAGCCCGGTCTTTTTATGGTCTAGTTACAGGGTCTGCAGCCTAACCAAGGAGGTTAGAATATGGCGCTTAAGGCACACTTGCAGTCACTCAATCAGCGGCACCAACAACTTGAGAGCATGCTGATGTCGGAAATGAAGCACGCCTACCCCGATGACACGCGAGTACACGAGCTGAAGCGCCTGAAGCTGAAGATCAAGGACCAGATTGAGAAACTTCGACACGGGCCGCCCGATCACGGTTGATGTTTCCTTCGTTCAGTTAAAACAGCGCCTTCCATTGCGGGAGGCGCTTAATTTTTTAGGGTCGCGCAACGATGCGGCCGCTCGCCGGGAGAATTCGCCGTGCCAAATCGCTCCGTCATCATTACCGGCGCCGCGTCCGCCATCGGCGCCGCCTGTGCGCGCCGGTTCATTGATGACGGCGACAAAGTCGTTCTCGCCGATGATGACGAAGAAGCGCTTCGCGGATTGACCGATGAACTGAAATCGAAAGGTGATGCGGCCTTCGTCACGGCCGATGTCGCCAACAAGCTGCATGTTCACAATATCATCGCCGAAGCGCTCGAAACGCATGGCGGTGTCGATGTGCTTGTCAACGCAGTGATCGATGTTGAGTCGGGCGAATTCCTGGAACTCACCGATGAAAGCTTCGAAACGCAGATCGCTTCCAATCTGCGCGGCGGCTTTCTCTTGAACCAGGCGGTCTGCCGGCAAATGAAAAAGCAGCTCGACGCGTCATCGAGCGATCGGTCAGACGGCGCAATTGTGAACATTCTCTCGGTCGAGGCGGTCACCGTCGCGGCGGACCGCGTCGCCTTCGCCGTTGCGCAGGGCGGGCTCCACCAGCTGACGAAAGCGGCGGCCCTCGCGATGTCGCCGACAGGCGTCCGGGTGAACGCTGTCGGGATCGGTGCGATCAAGAGCGACTATATGAAGGATTTCGATTCCAAATCCGCGCGCGGGACCGTTCCGCTGAACCGTATCGGCGACCCGGACGAGGTCGCCGAAGCTGCGTTCTTCCTTGCGTCTCCGGCTGCGTCCTACATCACAGGGCAGACGCTCTTTGTCGATGGCGGCCGGCTCGTCCGCAGCGGTGCGGCCGACTATGAGGAAAAGCGACCCGACTGACCCAATGGGAATCGCCGTGCGTTAGCGGCCGAATTCCGCGTCGTCGTCCTGGTCGGCCGCGTCGGCTGTCGAGGAGCCGCCGAGATTGGCGAACACCTTGTCGAGATCGATCGGCTTTTCGGGCGCTTCGTCAGCGTCGGGCTCAACCGGGATCGTTTCCGACGCCGGTTTCAAGGTCGGGCTCGCATCGATCGGGGGGGCGAGTTTGGCTTTGCGCGCGGCCGCTTTCCGGACGATCGCATCGAGATCGATCTGGCTGCAAAGGCCGAGCCCGACAGGATCTTGCGGCGTGATGTTCTGCGAATTCCAGTGCGTGCGGTCGCGGACGGACTGAATTGTCGTCTTCGTCGTGCCTAGAAGTTTGGCGATCTGGGCGTCCGAAACTTCAGGGTGATTTCTGACCATCCACAAGATGGCGTCGGGACGGTTCTGGCGTTTTGACACCGGGGTGTAGCGCGGCCCTTTGCGGGTTTTTTCAGCGACGATCGTCTTCGGCCGCGAAATCTTCATGCGGTAATCGGGATCGGCCTGCGCGCTTTCGAGTTCCTCGCGCGTCAGCTGGTTGTTGGTGACCGGATTGATGCCGCGAACGCCGGCGGCGACGTCGCCGTCAGCGATGCCTTTCACCTGCAGCGGGTGCAGCCGGCAGAAATCGGCGATCTGGTCAAACGAAAGCGAGGTGTTGTCGATCAGCCAGACGGCGGTTGCGAGCGGCATCAACGGTTTGTCGGTCATCGGGGCGTATCTCCAAAAACGGCTCTTCTCCGGCTCCCGCTTCCCGCGGGAGCCGCGCTAACCCTCGAAATTTTCTGGGGAAAGCGCTGCGCCATAGGCGCATTCGGGCGGCTATATAAGCTGAAAGGCTTTCAAGGCCAAGCGCCTATTCGCCGATTTGAAGGAGGATCTTGCCGATATGGCCGCCGCCTTCCATGCGCCGGTGGGCCTCCGCCGCCTCGGAGAGGGGGAAGACCTTGTCGACGACCGGTTTCAGCTTGCCGGCCCCATAGAGCGGCCAGACGGCCGCCTCGATGGCCGCGGCGAGGCGGGCCTTCTCTTCGAAGGGCCGGGCCTTCATGGTCGACCCTGAAAGGCGCAGGCGCTTGCGCATGATCTGGAAAATGTTGATCTCGGCCGCCGCGCCCCGGAGCATGGCGATCGACACATGCCGCCCGCCCGGATTCAGCGCTTCAAGATTGCGTGCGACGAAATCTCCGCCCGCCATATCGAGGACGACATCGACGCCGCCGCGCGCCTTGATCGCCTCCTCCCAATTCTCAGACGCGTAGTTGAAGGCTGCGTCCGCTCCGAGGAGTCGAATGGTTTCGAGTTTGCCGTCGCTGGATGCGGTCGCGTAAACTGTTGAGCCGAGCGCCTTGGCGATTCCGATCGCCGTAACGCCGATGCCGCTTGTTCCTCCATGCACGAGCAGCGCTTCGCCAGGCCGCAAGCCGGCGTCGTCATAAGCGTTCGCCCAGACGGTGAAGGTCGTTTCCGGAATGCCGGCCGCCTCCATAACCGAGACGCCTTCAGGCGCTGGAAGACACGATCCCTCATGCGCGATGGCGTATTCGGCATAACCGCCGCCGGTCAGCAGCGCGCAGACTTCGTCGCCGACCTTCCAACGTTTGACCGCCGCGCCGACCGCATCGATGACCCCCGCCGCTTCAAGGCCGGGAATATCGCTTGCGCCGGGCGGCGGCGGATAAAGTCCCATGCGCTGCAGGACTTCGGGCCTGTTGACCCCGGCGGCTCTGACGCGAATGCGCACGTCGTGATCGCCTGGCGCGGGATCTGGCCGCTCGACCAGCCTCAGGACTTCCGGTCCGCCCGGCGCGGATATCTCGATCGCTTTCATCGCCGTCTTCCTGTCGCATCGGCCCTTGATCCGACAGGATCAATTTCGCACTTTCAAGGCTGGTTCAAGATCAGCCGATTAAAGAGGAGCCGGACATGGAAGATGAACGCCCGCGCGAGGCGCCCGATCTGATCCTCGACAAGATCGGCAAGCAGGACATTTCAACACTTTCCGTCGCGGACCTCACCGAGAGGATCAATTCGCTCAAGGCTGAGATTGCGCGGTGCGAGCAGGCGATCGCCGCTCGCGATTCAACCAGGTCGGCGGCGGAGAAGCTGTTCAAGATGTAGCCGCGCCTCAACCCGTCCCAGTTCGTCGCCTGTCCAGAATTGAGCGCCGCGCGTTTCCCAAGCGCACCATGCGCACCCCTGTCGGTGGAATTCCGGCGGGCCGCCTCTCGCCGTCGGACGCAAGTCAACCTCATGGGTCGCTTCCCGGACAAAAATTCGCTTCAGGGTTGCTGGCATGTGCGTTGCTCAATGAAGCAACGTCGGCGTCCTTTGCGGCGCGGCGCTGAAATTAACTCTTTTGTTGTTGTCACCGTCCGTTCGGTTCGGCAACGTGGCTCGAGGTGCGGGACCGATCGTAATGGAAATAGCTCATCAGGAGCCGTCAACGCGTTCCGGCGC
Source organism: Parvularculaceae bacterium (assembly GCA_020446725.1). Classification (GTDB taxonomy): domain Bacteria; phylum Pseudomonadota; class Alphaproteobacteria; order Caulobacterales; family Parvularculaceae; genus Amphiplicatus. The sequence continues at coordinate 7,550 of JAGRED010000101.1, forward strand.
AATGACCTTTGTTCAGTCTGAAGTCTTCGCGCGGACCTTTCGCGAAGGGATGGCTCTCGTTGAAGAGACGGCGAACTATCTCGACGGCGAAGGGCGGGAAGCGTCGAAAGCGCTCAGCCGTTCCGCCGCGCTTTCCTATGCCGGCGCATCGATGCGGTTAACGACGCAGCTCATGCAGATCGCCTCATGGCTTCTCGTGCTGCGCGCGGTGCGCGAAAGCGACATGTCGGTCGATGAGGCTTCGGAATCGAAATACCGCCTTGGCGATCGCGAGAAATCGTCGAGCGATTTGCTGAGCGGCGAGCTTCCGAAAAAGTTGATGGTGCTGATCGAAGGCGCAAGCCAGCTTTACGACCGCATCGCGCGCCTTGATCGCGACCTTTTCAAATCAGGCCGCAGCGATGGCGCGACGAATGACGCCGTCGCGCAGCAGCGCGCGCTTCTCGATGCTTTCGGGGGACGGAGAGGGTAAAACCCTCTCAGGCGGTCAGCGCCAGCCGGTCAGCTCTTTTTGAGGCCGAACGCGCCGAACTTCTGCTGGAATTTCGAAACGCGACCACGATCGGCGAGCTTCGCCGGGCCGCCGGTCCACGCCGGATGGCTGAGCGGGTCGATATCGAGCGACAGGGTGGCGCCGGCTTCGGCGTAGGTGGAACGCGTTTCAAAAGACGTCCCATCGGTCATGACGACCTTGATCGTGTGATAATCGGGGTGGATGCCCTTTTTCATGGCGAAGCCTTCCGCGCGCTGCGCGTCCTTTGTTTCGAAAGAGCGGGGCATATAGTCTGGCGTCTGTCGAAACGCAACCCCGTCCCGAAGCGCTGGCGTCCCGCGGCGGCAGGCTATATGGTCCGGCCCTCGATCAGGGGCGAACCGGACACGTACCAAGGGTTAAGATGCGTTTTTCGCTGCTTGCAGGGGGGCTCGCCCTGCTCTTCGTGATGGTCGGCGGCGCTGCCGTGTTCACGCTCCACCATTTCAATCATTTCGCGCAAATCGAGGATCGTTTCGACGGCGTCTGCCAGCCGGTGTCGGGGGTGGCGGGGCCTGAAGATATCGAAGTCGCGCTGACGCGCGATCGCGCCTTCATCTCGTCCATGGATCGTCACGCCGGAGCCGATGCGCGGGGCGCGATCTATTCGGTCGTCGTATCCGACCCGCTCGACAGCGATAATTGGCGGGACCGGACGGGCGGCGTTCCTGAAAATTTCAGGCCGCTCGGGCTCAGCTATTACGAAGCCGGGAATACGCGCCGTCTGTTCGTCGTGAATGAGGCCGGCAGGTCGGTCGATATTTTCGATGTCGGAGAGAACGGCGATCTGACGTTTGCGGAGTCGGTCAGCGAACGCCGCCTGACGAGCCCGAACGATGTGGTCGCGGTCGGGCCGCGCAGTTTTTACGTGACGAACGATGTCGCCGCTGGACGCGGGTCGATGCTCGGACGGTTCCAGTTCCTTTCCCGGTCGTCGACCGGCGCCGTCTATCACTTTGACGGCGTTTCGATGCGCGTCGCCGCGGAAGGGCTGAGATTCGCGAACGGCATCGCCGTCAACCAGCGCGGCACACGACTCTATGTCGCGGAATCGTCGGGACAGGCGATCAAGATTTTCGATCGCGATCCGGAATCGAGCGCCCTTTCTTTTTCACGGTACCAGAATCTTCCCGCTTCCCCTGACAACATCACCGTCGCGTGGGACGGCTCTGTCTGGGTCGGCGCGCAGCCGAAACCCCTGGCCCTGCCGCTCGCTGAGCAAAGCGAAAAAGTTCTGGCGCCCTCGCTAGTCATTCGCTTTACGGACAATGACGGCGCGGCCGCGTCGATCAGCGAAGTTTTTTCGAGCACGGGCGCGGCGATTTCGACAGCCTCCGTCGCCGCCATATCCGGCGGCAAATTGCTGATCGGCGCGCTTTTCGACAGCAAATACCTGATCTGCGATCTTCCGAGCTGATGCGATATATTTCAACGCGCGGGCGTGCGGCGCCCATCGGGTTTCGCGCGGCAGTCCTGAGCGGGCTGGCGCCGGACGGCGGGCTCTATGTGCCGGCAAGCTGGCCGGCGCTTTCACCGGCTGAAATCGATGCGATCGCCGGGCTCGATTTTTGTGACGCGGCGGCGCGCATTCTTGCGCTCTTTGCAGGCGATGAACTTTCCGAAGAGGCGCTGCGCGGGTTTGCGCAACACGCCTACGCGGCGTTTGACGACAGAGCCGTCGCTCCGCTGCGCCATCTTTCGGGCGATGATTACGTTCTGGAACTGTTTCACGGTCCGACGCTCGCCTTCAAGGATGTGGCGATGCGCCTGCTCGCCCAATTATACGATTGGGCGCTGGACGACGCGCCGCGCGGCAAGACGATCATCGGCGCGACTTCAGGCGATACGGGCGGCGCCGCGATCGCCGCCTTTTCGGGTTCGTCAAAAGCCGAAGTTTTCATGTTGCATCCGAAAGGCCGCATTTCGGAAGTCCAGCGACGCATCATGACGACGGTTGATGTCGACAATATCGTCAACATCGCCGTCGAAGGATCGTTCGATGACTGCCAGCGCATCGTTAAAGACCTTTTCGCCGACAAGGCGTTCAATGCGCGCGTCGATCTCGGCGGCGTCAATTCGATCAACTGGGTGCGCCTCGCGATCCAGACGGTCTATTATTTCACCGCGACGGCGGCGCTCGGCGAGGCAGCTTCTTTCGTCGTGCCGACGGGTAATTTCGGCGACGTCTTCGCCGGTTACGTGGCGAAACGCATGGGGCTCCCCTGCCGGAAGCTCGGCGTTGCGGTCAACGAAAACGACATCATGCGCCGTGTCATCAATGACGGAGTTTACGAGCCGTCGACAGTGCGGCCGACGACGTCGCCATCCATGGATATTCAGGTGGCGTCGAATTTCGAGCGGCTGCTCTTTGAAAGCGTCGACTTGGACGCGGCGATGCTGTCGGCCCTGATGGCGCAGCTGGAAGACGAAAGGCGGATGGTCTTGCCGCCCTCGCTTGTCGAAAAAATCGCGGCTGACTTTTGCGCGGATCGCGCCGAGGAAGGCGAGGTTTCGGCGAAGATTAAAAGCGTGAAGGCGTCGGGCGGAATGCTGGTCGACCCGCACACCGCCGTCGGCCTCGTCGCCCTGGATAAATTCCGCCTGCGCCGCGAAATCGAAGGGCCCGCTGTCGTCCTCTCGACGGCGCATCCGGCGAAATTTCCTGATGCGGTAGCTGAGGCGTCCGGGGAATATCCTGCGCTTCCGGCGCGTTACGCCGATCTGATGTCGCTGCGTGAGAACCTCATCGAGGCGCCGGCGGAAGCCGCCGCCATCCGCGCGATTGTTTTCGCGCACAGCAAATTCGTCTGAAAGCGGCAAAATGGCTGAACTCTTTCACCTGTCGAACGGCGTCCGGGTTTTTGTCGATCCGATGGATGGTCTTGAAAGCGCCGCGCTCGGCGTATGGGTGCGCGCGGGCGCGATTGATGAGACGCCGGAAGAAAGCGGCGTTGCCCATCTTCTGGAGCATATGGCGTTCAAGGGAACGAAGACCCGCACAGCGCGCCGGATCGCCGAAGAAATTGAAAATGTCGGCGGTTATCTGAACGCCAGCACCGGTTACAGCCGGACCGGATATTATGCGCGGGTATTGCGCAACGATGTCGGCATGGCGCTGACGCTTCTCGCCGACATTCTGACCGATCCGCTTCTCGATGAAACCGAACTCGCCAAGGAGCGAGAGGTCGTCATCCAGGAAATCGGCGAGGCTGCCGATGCGCCGGAAGACGCCGTCATGGAGCTTATCCAGACGCTGTGTTTCCAGAACCATGCGCTTGGGCGACCGATCCTTGGAACGGTGGAGACTGTTCAAAGTCACACGCGAACGCGCCTTGGCGGTTTCATGACGAAACACTACGCCCCGGAAGACATCATTATCGCCGCGTCGGGCGCCGTCAGCGCTGAAGATATTCTGCGCCAGTCAGAGAATTTGTTCGGCGCGCGCGCGCCCGTCCGCCGCAACAGCCGGACGCAGCGGCCGCAATATATCGGCGGCGCCGAGCATGATGCGCGCGAGATTGAACAGACGCATATCGCGCTCGCCTTTCCGGGCGCCGCTGTTCGCGATGCGGATTTTTTCGCGACGCGCATTTATTCGGAATGCCTTGGCGGCGGCATGTCATCGAGGATTTTTCAGGCCGTGCGGGACGAAAGGGAGATCGCCTATTCCGTTTACTCGTTTGCCGACAGCTATAACCAAACCGGCGTCCTCGGAGTTTATGTCGGCGCCGACGCGAAGAA
>JAGRED010000102.1 GCA_020446725.1 Parvularculaceae bacterium
TATCTCCCCAAGCCGGTCAAACCGGACGCGCTGCGCCGCAAGCTGAAAAAATGGACGTCGCCCATGCCGGCTGCACAACGCATCGCGCGCTAGAAATGTCAGGCTGAGGGAACGAACACCGCGTTCGTTCGCGCCGCCTCGCCGCTTTCCGTCTGACGGCGCCACAAGGCGGCGTAAAGGCCGTTCATCGCCAGCAGCGTTTCATGGCGCCCCTGTTCAACGATCTTGCCGCGATCGATGACGTAAATGATGTCGGCGCGCGACAGCGTCGAAAGGCGGTGCGCGACGGCGATCGTCGTGCGGCCGCGGGCGGCTTCGGCGAGCGCCGCCTGAACTTCCTTCTCCGTTTCGGAATCAAGCGACGACGTTGCTTCGTCCAGGACGAGAATGGCGGGATCGAGCAGGATTGCGCGCGCGACGCCGACGCGCTGTTTTTCGCCGCCCGACAATTTCAGCCCGCGTTCGCCGACCCTAGTGGCGAGGCCCTGCGGCAGGCTTTCGATAAACGGGCCGAGCTGCGCGCGGCGCGCCGCCGCCATGATTTCATCGTCGCTCGCATCGGGACGCGCATAAGCGAGATTGAACCGCAGCGTATCGTTAAAGAGAACGACCTCCTGCGGGACGAGGCCGAGCGCGGCGCGCAAGGACCGCTGCGTCGCGCGCTTTATGTCGACGCCGTCGATGAGAATGCGGCCCGCGGACGGATCGTAGAACCGGAAAAGGAGCTTCAGGATCGTCGACTTGCCGGCGCCAGACGGCCCGACGAGGCCGATAAAGGCGCCGCCGGGCATGTCGATATCGACGCCGTTCAGCCCCGCCTCGCGACCTTCATGCGTGAAGGAGACAGCCTCAAAGCGGATGGCCCCGCTTGCCGGCCGCAAATCCGCCGCATCCGGCGCGTCTTCGATCTCAGGCCGAAGGTCGAGAAGATCGAACAGTTTCTCGATATCGACGGCGCCCTGTTTGATTTCCCGCCAGGCGAAACCGAGAATATTGAGCGGGCGGTAGATATTCGTCAGCATCAGGATGACGGCGGTGATGTCGCCCGCCTTCAGCGCGCCGTCGCGCACCGAGAGCGCGGCGATGAGCGCCGCGGCGAGCAAACCCGCCGTCATGATGAGTTCCTGCACGGCGTTCAGGAGTGCGAGCGACTGGGCCTGCGTGACGAAGCGGTCATTATAGGCGCGCATCGCATCGTCATAGCGGCCGGCCTCCCGCTCCTCGGCGGCGAACGCTTTCACGGTTTCGAAATTCGCGAGCGTGTCCATAGCGATTGCCCGCAGTTCCGTGTCCGCTTCGTTCATCGCGCGGCGCTGCTTGTTGCGCCATTCCGTGATGATGATCGTGAAAACCGTATAGGCCGCGACGGTCGCGATCGCGGCCGCGGCGAGCTTCCAGGAATATAGCGCCGCCATGACGCCCGCTGCGAGCGCAAGCTCGATCGCTGTCGGTCCGATCGTGAAAGCGAGAAAGCGCAGCAGGAATTCCATCGATCCGGCGCCGCGTTCGATGATGCGGTTGATCGCGCCGGCGCGGCGCGTCAGGTGAAACTGCAGCGACTGCGACTGCGCATGCGCGAAGGCTTCAACCGCGACGACGCGATTGGCGTCCTGCGTGACGCGGGTGAAAAACGCGTCGCGCGCCTGCGGCAATCCGTTCGACAGGAAGCGGGCGAGCGCGAACAGGATGAATGAAAGTGCGAAGGGCGCGGCGACGCCGCCCGCCGCCTCGCCGGCGACGACCCGGTTGATCCCCTCGCCCATGAAGACCGGCGCAGCAACCGACAGGCCTTTCGCCGCCAGGGTGACCCCGGCCGCCGCCGCCATGCGCGGGCGCCAGCGGGCGAGTTCCGGGCGCGCAAGCAGACGCGCCATGCGCACCAGCGTGGCGCTGAACTTCTCGGGTTCGACCTGCGTTTCGCTGAAGGGCGTCATTCCCCGCTCCTAGCCGCCGCGCGCCTTTCGGGAAACAGGCGGATTAGCAACTTGTTATCCAAATACTCGTATAGGTTGTATATCGGAAATAACGCACCTGAAATCATGCCGGCGGCGCAGTGACATTCAACGACGACAAGATGGCGCGAAGGCTCGCCGCGCTGGCGTCGGCGCGCCGTCTCGCGGTTCCCACGCCCGCGCCGAAAAAGAAAGTCGAGGAGGAACGCGCCGATACGCGGCGCGGCGTCTACCGCCCCGGCAGGCTGATCGTCACCGGCGGGCTCGAACTTGACTGCATGATCGTCGATCTCAGTGCGAACGGCGCGAGACTCCATCTCGACGGCGCCGACGCCTTGCCCGAATTCCTGACGCTCA
>JAGRED010000103.1 GCA_020446725.1 Parvularculaceae bacterium
CCTCGGCGTCGATCCGCCAGGCGGCTTCGGTCATCGGAATTTTTTCCGCCGCGGCGCACAAGGGTGCAGCAGCGAGCGCGAGCGAGCAGAAGAGAACATGGCCGGCGTGCGCCGGCCGCTTCAGCGAAGATGTCATGATGTGCACGGGTCCCGTTTGTTCAGAATGGTCAAAGGTGCGGGCGACGGCCCCTCGTCCGCGATAAGCCCGATCAATCTAGCGGCGGCCCTCGCGCGGCGCGCTTCAAGAAATGCTCAAGAAATCATTCCGGAGGGCGCCGGACCCGCCGAATCTGGCGCTTTGAGCGGCGCACGGCTAAGGAACGAGCGATGACCGACGGACCTGACGATAGCGCCGCCTTCCAGATCGGCGATTGGACGTACGACCCGAAAAGCGACGAGCTGGTTCGCGGCGGCGAGACGCGCCCGCTTGAATTCCGCGCCGCGCGCCTCCTTGAAATTCTCTGTCGCCGACGCGGCGCGGTCGTGCCGCGTGAGGACATTCTGGCGGCCGTCTGGCAGGGCCGCAGCCTGAGCGAGCACACGATCGCGGTCGTCATATCCAATTTGCGCAAAGCGCTCGACGATGACGCCCGCTCGCCCCGCTTCATCGAAACCGTGTCGAAGCGCGGCTATCGACTGCTGGCGCAGGAGAGCGCGGCGCCCGCACCAACGCAGCCGCCGGTCGGCGCCCGCCCGAACCGGCGCGCCATCGGCCTCGGCGTCTTCGGCCTTGCCGCCGCGGCGCTTCTCAGCGGCTTTTTCGTCATGCGCGACGCCGCCAGCGACGCGCCGCGCACCATCATCACCATCAACACGATCGAGAATGCGAGCGGCGCGGACATCAATGACGCGCTCGCCGCGACCGTCGGCGAATTCGCCGCCGATCACCTATCGAGGGCGGGCGATTCGGTTCTCATCCGCGATTTCAACGACGGCGATTCCTGGAAGACGAGCAAAGCGCTGGAACGGCTCTTCGGCCGCGAAACCGTCATCTACCATTTGAACGGCAAGATCGTCGCCGATGCGGGCGCGCCATTCGTCGTGCTCACCGTCGCCGACGGGCGCGACTGGTCGATCATCTGGACATCGACCATCGCCGTTGACGCCGATGGCGTCGCGCCCGCGCTTCAAGCAAGCTTAAACGACTTTCTGGCGTCGGTCGGACGGCTGAAAAAGAAATCGAAGAAAATCGCCTAACTCGCCCCGACGGCGAAACGCGCGACAAGTTCTGCCGGCAGGCGACGCGGTTTGCCCGCGAGGTTCATCGACGCCGCCTCGACATCGGCGCGCGCGATAAGCGTCGCATCGCGCCGCATTTCCTGCGCGAGCAGCATGCGCGCGCCTTTCACCTCCAGAAAGCGCGTCGTCACATCGAGCACATCGTCAATGCGGGCCGGCGCGATCCATTCGGTCGTCATCTTCCTGACTGCGAAGGCGAGCGGCTCCTCGCGCGCCAGAAGCGCCGTATGCGACACGCCGCAGGCGCGCAGCGCTTCGGTCCGGCCGCGTTCGAAGAAGTGCAGATAGCGCGCATGATAGACGACGCCCGAAAAATCGGTGTCCTCGTAATAAACGCGCACGGAGATCTTGAATTCAGGACTTGCCACGGGCCGCATCGGACCAGAATTCGCGCGCGCCGTCCACGCGCGGGAGCGGTCAATGCGCGAGGAACAGCGGGAAGTCCGACTGTTTGAGGAGCTTTCTCGTAAAGCCGCCGAGAACAAGCTCACGCCAGCGCGAATGCGAATAGGCGCCCATGACGATGAGATCGGCTTTCCAGTCTTTCGCAACGGCGAGCAATTCGTCTTCCGCCGCCGCATCGCCTTCCGGCGCGCGGCGCTTGGCTTCCGCCTTGACGCCGTGCAGGCGCAAAAGCTCAGCCGCCTTTTCCGGCCCTTCGAGATCGGCGGGAATGGCGCCGACGGAAAGGACGAGCGCGGCGTCGGTTTCCTCAAACAGCGGCATCGCCGCCGACAGCGCGCGCGCCGCTTCGCGCCCGCCGTTCCAGGCGACGAGAATGCGCCGCGGCGTTCTTTCAAACTTGGCGGGCGGCGTCACGATAACCGGGCGGCCTGACTGGAAGATCGCTTCTTCAATCAGATTGGCGTCGGGATAGCCGAGTTCATCCGCGCTGCAGCCGAAGACGATGAGATCGGAAACGCGCGCCGCCGCCGAGAGATCGAACGGCAGGACGCCCTGCTGGTCGCGCCAGGAGGCGGTCGCGCCCGCATCGTCGCGATGCGCGGCGGACGCGACGATGGCGACGCCTTCGGCATTCATCACGCGGTCGAAAATCTCTTTCAGCGCAGCGGCCTCCGCCTCAAGCGCTTCTTTCAGTTCGGAGAGATGCTCATCGACGAAGATGACGCCGACAGGATAATAGCCGCCGGCCGGAACATTCGGCCGCTGACGGATGTGCAGCGCATCGATATGCGCCTTGTGGCGTCGCGCAATCGCGATTGCCGCCTTGAGCGACGTTTCAGCGGCGGCGGCGTTCTGCAGCGGGACGAAAATTTTCTTCACAGCCATGACGCGCTCTCCCTTTTGACGCATTTGTCATATTGCCGCCTGCTGCGGCGAGAAGATTGACGAAGATCAAGAGCGGCGCCGACAAAGGTTCCGCCGCTTCAATCCTGACATAAGCGCCGAAGGCGGCGTTTCAAGCGGATGGACGAGAGCGTCAAAAGCGCGCATCGTCGGCGTAAACCGCCGATAGCGAGGAGGGCGTGATGACGGAAGGTGAAGATGCCGGCGAACCGGCGCTGCTGCGCATCAATGACGGCGGCCTTGTCACGCTCCAGCTCAACCGCCCGCGCCAGTTCAACGCGCTGTCGGAAGGCCTTCTCGCCGCGCTGAAAAGCGAGCTTGACGATATCGCCGCGGATGACGGCGTGCGCTGCGTCGTCATCGCCGCCGCAGGGAAAGCCTTCTGCGCCGGTCACGACTTGAAAGAGATGCGCGCCGATCCGAGCCATGCCTATTATCAGAATCTTTTCGCTCAATGTTCCGATGTGATGATGGCGATTGCGAAGACGCCCGTTCCCGTCATCGCGCGCGTTCACGGCGTGGCGACGGCGGCCGGGTGCCAGCTTGTCGCGGCGTGCGATCTTGCGATCGCGGCGGAAACGGCGCGCTTCGCCGTTTCGGGCGTCAATCTCGGGCTTTTCTGTTCAACGCCCGCGGTCGCCCTTTCGCGCAATATTTCTGCGAAACGCGCATTCGACATGCTGGTCACCGGACGGTTCATAAACGCCGCGACAGCGAAAGACTGGGGGCTTATCAACGACACCGCGCCGGAGGCCGAGCTTGACGCCGCCGTCGGCGCCCTCGCCGCGCAGATCCTGTCTAAAAGCCCGGCCGCCATTCGCTACGGCAAGGCGATGTTCGCACGCCAGCGGCAGATGCCTCTCGATGAGGCTTACGCCTTGGCGAGCGGCGTCATGGCGCGCAACATGATGGAAGAAGAAACCTGCGCTGGCATCGACGCCTTCATCAACAAGCGCCCCTGAGCGTCATTCGTTCGCCTGCTGACTATGCGCGCGGCCGAGCGGGGTGAACGGTTTCTTGGGGCAGCGCCTTATCCAGCCCCCTCCGCCTGCCGAGGCCTACCCCCCTTCCCCGCCCTTGACTTCCCGCCCTTGCCACTCTATGTAAGTGAGCGCTCACTTACTGGAGGCGAATATGGCGGCGCGCGGCGCGGCGAGAAAACAAAGGGAAACGGGTTCTTCGACACCCGGACCCTCAACGCGGGAGCGGATCGAGGCGGCCGCGCTCGCCCTCTTTGTCGAGCGCGGGGTCGACGCCGCGACGACGCGCGAGATCGCCAAGGCGGCGGGCGTTTCCGAAGGGGCGATCTATCGCCATTTCGATTCGAAGGACGAACTCGCGTCCGAAATGTTCCACCGCATCCATGCGCGCCTCGCCGGCCTCATCCGCGAGGCGGCGCGCTCAAAGCGCGGGATTGCAGAACAGACAAGGGCAGTCATCGACGCCTATAGCGAGACGGCGGATGAGAATTTTCCGCTCTTCACTTTCCATCTTCTCTATACGCACCGTTTCCTGCCCTCGCCCGACGGCGTCGACAACCCGGTCGAGGCGGTTGAGGATATCGTCACCGCAGCGATGAAACGCCGCGAGATCGCGCGCGGCGATGCGGGGTTCGTCGCCGGCATGACGCTCGGGCTCGTGCTGCAAACGGCCCTGCAAGTTCATTACGGGCGCCTGAAGGGACCATTGGCACAATACGCCGATACGCTTGTGACCGCGGCGCTCGCCGTCATACGACCGCTTTCCCGCTGATCTGAAAGACAAACCATGCGCAGCATTCTGTTCCAGATCGCCTA
>JAGRED010000104.1 GCA_020446725.1 Parvularculaceae bacterium
CGACGCGCGCCCATGCGCTGGCGGCGCTCAATCGACGAGACGAGGCGCGCGCGGCGTTCGATCTTGCACTCGGATTGACGGACGATCCGGCTGCGCGCGCCTTCCTGCGCGCCCAGGCCGACCGGCTGTAAGACGCTTATTTTTTCGGCCAGAGCACCAGCTGCGTGCAGCGAAAGACGGCGATCTCCTTGCCGGTTTCGCGATGCGTGACGCTCGCATCCCAAAGCTGCGTCGTCCGACCGCAATGGCGCGCCTCCGCGCGGCAGTCGATAATGCCGTCGCGCGCAGTGCCGAGAAAAGTCGATTTCAGTTCGATTGTCGTAAAGCCGCTCGCGCCTTCCGGAAGCGCCCGCACGCAGCCGTAACCGCAGGCGGAATCGGCGAGCCCGATGACCGATGCGGCGTGCAGGAAGCCATTCGGCGCCATTAGCGCCTTGCGGACCACGAGTTCGGCTTTCACCCAGCCGTCGCCGAATTCCGTGAAATTAATCCCGAGAAGACCGGGCAGATAGTCAGCGCCGAATTCCTCCGCGCGCGAAGCGATATCGTCGTTCATTTGTTTTTCCGTTTTGGCTGTCTGAACAGTGAGGGGATTTTGGCGGGTCGACCGCGCAAGGCAACGCCGCGATGCAGCGCGCACTGCAATAAATACTGACGCCGCCTTTACCGCGCCTGACGATAGAGCCAGTCCGCCGGCCTTCCCATTCTGACGCAGGCTTGCGCGGCGGGGCTCGACGGCAGGGCCCAGCGATCGGCGCGGCGCGCCATGCGCCGCACGAGCGACAATTCAAAGGGCCGCAATCCGCAGGGCTTGCCGAGCCCGAGACGCTCGCGCGCATCCGCCGGCAGGATGTCGATGGCGGCGCGCACGAGCGTTCCCTGCGTCAGCCGGATCGGTTGCGGCAATGCCGGCGCGCGGCGCATGATCGACAGGAAGTCCTCGATGATCGTCGATTTTTCAAACCGCGCACGCATCTCATCGTAAAGCCGGCGCCAGTCGGCTTCCGACTGCGGCGCATCGACGGCGCCGTAAAGGCGCGCCGCCTCGCGTCCCTCGCCGAAATAGCGATCGCGCTCAATCGAGGCGAGCGGCTCGACATAGGTCGAATAGGCTTCGAGAAATCCGAAGGCGGCGGTCGCCTGCACCCAGCGGAGCAAGTCAGGATCGTTCGCACGATACGCCTCGCCTGCGGGCGTCACGCCCTCTATCCGGTCATGCAGCCGGCGAACGCGCGCGATCATCGCCTCTGCGACGCTTCGCGGCCCGTAAACGGTGATCATGGCGGCGAGACCGGTGCGGCGCAGGCGCGCGACAGGATCGCTGCGGAATGTCGTGTTTTCCCAGACGCCGGAACGCACGCGCGGTTCGGCGAGTTCGAGAATGACCGCGGCGACGCCGCCGACAAACAGGGCCACGGGGTTTTTGAATATCCGCCAGGAAACGGAATCCGGCGAGACAAGCGACGGCTCGCCCGGCGGCGTCCGGAAATCGATCAGGGGCGCGCCGTCGCCGCTCAGGAAAGCGCTCGCCGCGACGTCGAGGCGCCGCCGGATGGGCGCTGAAAAAGTCGATTTCACGGCGTGAAAATTCATGGCGATCCGTCTCAACGCGACATCGTCATTTTATCAGCCAATAAAGCGGAAGTGAGGCGCAATTTGGCGCTGCTTCGGGCGTCGCCGCGCTTAAACGACGCCCCGCCCTTGCGATCACATTCCATCACAGCCCCATCAGCCCGATTGATCTCGCCCGAAGGGCGCGCGATCACAGCGGCAAAAGGAATCAGGGGCTTATTCTGTGAACATCCACGAGAACGTGAAAGATTATTACGGCCGGACCCTTCAATCGTCCGCCGATCTCAAGACCGACGCCTGCTGCACGATCGCCGACACGCCGGCCTATCTGCGCGCCCTTCAAAGCGACATCCACCCGGATGTCGCCCGCCGCTATTACGGCTGCGGGCTGGTCGCGCCGCTTGCGCTCGGCGGCGCGCGCGTTCTCGATCTCGGCTGCGGCGCCGGACAGGACGCGTATATGCTCTCGCGTCTTGTCGGCGAGACGGGCTCCATCGTCGGCGTCGACTTCACGCCCGAACAGCTCAGCGTCGCGCGCGCCCATCAGGACTGGCATAAGGACCGCTACGGCTACGGCGCCTCAAATGTCGACTTCATCGAGGGCGATATCGAAAAGCTAGGAGAACTCGGTCTCGCACCGCAGAGCTTTGACGTCATTGTCTCCAATTGCGTCATCAATCTGTGTGCGGACAAGCGCGCCGTCTTTCGCGCCGCTTATGATCTCCTGAAGCCCGGCGGCGAATTCTATTTCTCGGATGTTTACGCGGACCGCCGGCTGCCCGACGATTTGCGGCATGACCCGGTCGCGCTCGGCGAATGTCTCGGCGGCGCGCTCTACTGGAACGATTTTCTCGCCATCGCCAAGGCGGCCGGCTTTTCCGACCCGCGGCTGGTGACGGACCGCCCGCTCTCCATCAACAATGACGCGCTGAAAGAGCGCCTGTCGCCCGCCGTCTTTCACTCGGCGACCTACCGGCTGTTCAGGATCGACGGTCTTGAGCCCGCTTGCGAGGATTACGGCCAGGCGGTCGTTTACAAAGGCGGCCTTGCGCAGGCGGAAAAACTCTTCGCGCTCGACAATCACCACCATATCGAGAAAGGGCGTATCTTCGCGGTCTGCGGCAACACCTACCGCATGCTTTCCGAATCCCGCTTCGCGCCCTGGTTCGATTTCATCGGCGACTGGACGACGCATTTCGGAATTTTCCCGGGATGCGGAACCGCCTCGCCTTTCGGCGGGACGGATGCGGCGGCGCCGACGTCAGGGGCGTGCTGCTAACTGCAACTCTCGCCGGATTTCGCCGCCCGCATGTCAAATGAGACGACGCCTTGGTCATCAATCATCACGGCGGAGGCGAACCCCTTCTTTCCACGCCGCGAGAAGGTGAGGCCGTCGAAATAGGCGGTCGTTCCTTCTATGGCGAGAAGCGGAAAGGTGACCATTTCGTCCTTCTCTTCCCAGCCGGTCATGTCGGGATTGAAGTGTTTGATCCTCAGCGCCAGCGATCCTTCATGTTCGGCGATCGTGTAGAACTCATAAAACCGGACGCCGCCTTCGGGCGCCATCTGGCGAAACATTCCCATGATCTGCCCGCCGGCGCTTTCCGACATGACCTCCTCCGCACAGGCGCCGAGCCCGTCGCCGATCCAGTGGCCGGTGAGAAACGCGACATCGCCGATCGTCGCCGGGGACGGCGCGCCGTTTTCCGGAAAGGTCCTGACGTCAGGCGCCGCAGCCGTCGCCGCACCGCATGAAAAGAGCGCCCAGACAAGCGCCGACATCCTCACCATCATCACCCTCCATGCTGCGCCGCGGCGGGCGTTTTCCGTCTCTTACAGTGGCAGACGCACCCCGTTCCCACAATTCGACAAATGCCGTCGAAAGCCCCCGAATCGGCGGCCCGAATTCTTTAAGCCCTTGCAAAATCAGGAAATCGAGGCACTGTGCGCCGCTTGGGCGGGCGGAACGGCGGCATGCCGGCCGGTCCGACGAGGGAAGGTTCGGGGCGGATCTTCTTCCCCATCCGGCGGCCAGTCGGCCATCAGCATCTAGCGACCGCGCAAGGCGGGAGGGAAAAGAATGAACGATAAATCCACGGGGCCGAAGATCGAAACGCGCCCGTCATTCGCCAGCGGCTGGATTCGCCGAAAATCGATCGAGCAGGTCCAGGCGGAATATGACAGCGGCGAACTGAAGAAGACGCTCGGCCCCTGGAATCTCCTGTTCCTAGGCATCGGCTGCATTATCGGCGCCGGCATCTTCGTGCGGACAGGCAACGCCGCCGCGCTTCACGCCGGCCCGGCCGTCATGCTCGCCTTTCTC
>JAGRED010000010.1 GCA_020446725.1 Parvularculaceae bacterium
ATGCGATCCTGATTGACCGGTCGGAAGGCTATATCGGCGTCCTGATTGACGATCTCGTCACGCGCGGGGTCACCGAGCCCTACCGGATGTTTACGAGCCGGGCGGAGTACCGCCTGACCCTGCGCGCCGATAACGCAGATCTTCGGTTGACGGGACGCGGTGAAAAGCTGGGGCTGGTCGGCCGGGAAAGGGCGGAAGCGTTTCACGTGAAACAGCGTCTCTTGGGCGAGGCGCGCGGCTGGGCGCATGCGACAGGCATGACCCCCAACGAGGCTGCGAAATACGGCGTCGCCATCAATCAGGATGGCCGACGCCGCAGCGTTATCGATCTTTTGGCGCTACCCGGCGTCAATCTCGACAAGCTTGCCGCGATCTGGCCTGAGGCTGGCGTGCTTCGGCGTGACGTGGCCGAGCAACTTGAGATTGAAGCGCTTTATTCGGGCTATCTCGATCGCCAGGAAGCGGACATCCTCGCTTTTCGCAAGGACGAGTCGCTGAGACTCCCCGCCGATCTTCCCTATGACGAAATCAAGGGCCTAAGCCACGAGGCGCGCGCGCGTCTTTCGCAAACGCGCCCTGCGACGCTCGGTCAGGCCGGCCGCGTCGAAGGAGTGACGCCGGCCGCGCTTGCCGTTCTTCTCGCCTGGCTTAGGAAGAACGAAACCAAAGTTGAGCGCGACGCAGGATGACCTACGGCGCGGAGGAGTTCGCCGCGGAGTTCAGCGTTTCACGTGAAACGATGGATCGCCTCAAGGCGTATGACGGCGTGCTTCTCGATTGGTCGGCTCGGCATAATCTGATCGCGCGCTCGACGATCGAGGATCGTTGGGAACGGCATTACCGCGACTGCGCCCAGCTCTACGCGCTTATACCGGCAGGCGCCGCGTCGCTGGTCGATCTCGGCAGCGGCGCCGGTTTTCCCGGTCTCGTCCTTGCCGCGATGGGCGTCGAACGCGGGCTTGCGGTCAGCCTCGTCGAATCGATCGGCAAGAAGGCGGCTTTTCTTAGCGCGGCGGTTGAGGCCATGCGGTTGAGTAAAGCGCGGGTATTACCGCAACGCATTGAAAGTATTACCTTATCGCCGCCAGACATCGTGACGGCGCGCGCGCTCGCCCAACTTGATAAGCTTCTCGGCTATGCGCATGAATTTGCAATCGAAAAGACAACGATCATCTTACCAAAAGGACAAGATGTTGAGGCTGAATTGACCCTAGCCGCTAAATCTTGGCATATGGAGGTCGTGAAGCATCCGAGCCTGACGAGCCCCGGCTCTACCATTCTCGTGATCCGTCATCTCTTGCCGAAAGGGGGCTCGATGCCCCGGAAAAGTCGAAAGTCGCCGTGACCGAGAGACCCGCTTCCCCTTCTTTGAGGCCGCGCATTCTGGCGATCGCAAACCAGAAGGGCGGCGTCGGCAAGACGACGACGGCGATCAATCTTTCGACCGCCCTCGCCGCCGTCGGAGAAAAGGTTCTGCTGATCGACCTCGATCCGCAGGGCAATGCGTCGACGGGACTGGGTTCGGAAGCGTCGATGCGCGCGGTGACGACCTACGACGCGCTGATGGGCGAGTACCGTCTTGAAGCGGCGGTGATCGAAAGCGGCATTCCCGGATTGAAACTCGCGCCCGCTGGCGTTGACCTCGCCGGCGCGGAAGTCGAACTGATCGACGCGGAACGCCGTCATTACCGCCTCTCTGAAGCGCTTGAAGACTATCTGACAGGCGCGCCGGAGACGACCTATGTCTTGATAGACTGCCCGCCGTCTCTTTCCCTCCTTACGATCAATGCGCTCGCAGCGGCCGATGCCGTCATCATTCCGCTGCAGGCGGAGTTCTTCGCGCTTGAAGGGCTTTCCCAGATCATGCGGACGATCGAAACCGTCCGTGGAAGGATCAATCCGCGTCTTGAATTGCAGGGCGTCGTTCTCACCATGGTCGACGGCCGCAACAATCTCGCAAATGCGGTCGAGGCGGACGTTCGCGCCCATATGGGATCGAAGGTTTATGAAACAGTCATTCCACGAAACGTGCGCATTTCCGAAGCGCCGAGTCATGGCAAGCCGGCGCTTCTCTACGATCTGAAATGCACTGGCAGCCAGGCCTATATCCGCTTGGCGAGCGAGGTCATCCAGCGCGAGCGCGACGCTCGCGAAGCGGCGTGAGGAGGGGCCGATGAACGCTGTGAAGAAGGCGAGAGGACTCGGACGCGGCCTCGATGCGCTCCTCGGCGACGCGCCGTCGCTTCGGCGCGAAGAACCTGTCGACGCCCCGGCGGCCGGGCCTGGAAAACGCCTCACGACCCTGCCGATCGAGCAATTGCGGCCTAACCCGAGCCAGCCGCGCCGTCATTTCAATGAGGATGCGATCGAGGAGCTTGCAAGCTCGATCCGGGCCCGCGGCCTTCTCCAGCCGATCCTCGTTCGCCCCGCCGGACGTGACGATTACGAGATTGTCGCCGGCGAACGACGCTGGCGCGCCGCGCAGCGCGCGGGCGTTCACGACGTTCCTGTCGTCATCCGGGAGCTCGACGACACCGAAGCCGCTGAAATCGCCCTGATCGAAAACGTCCAGCGGGTCGATCTCAATCCGATGGAAGAGGCCGCAGCCTATGCGCGGCTCGCGGATGTCTACGGCCGGACCCAGGATGAAATCTCAAAAGCCGTCGGCAAGTCGCGCAGTCATGTCGCCAATATGATGCGCCTCATGACCCTTCCGCCGAAATGCCGCAAGGCGGTTGAGGAAGGCGCCCTGTCGATGGGGCATGCGCGCGCGCTTCTGGGCGCCAAGAAGCCGGATGAGGCGCTCGCCCAAGTCCTGAAGGGCGGTCTCAACGTCCGGGATACGGAAAATTTCGTCCGTAAGCTGAACGAAGCGCCCCCGCCGAAAACGGGCGGCATCGCGCGCGAGCCGGCGAAATCCTCCGTGCCCGGAAAGAAAGACGCTGACACCCGCGCACTCGAATCCGATCTCGCCGCGGCTCTCGGATTAGAGGTATCTATCGACCATTCCCCGAAGGGCTCAGGGGTCGTCACGATCGGCTATCGGAGCCTCGATCAGCTTGACGATGTCTGCAAAAAGCTAATGGGAACAGCGATTTAGCATTCCGTCCGGCGCGTCGCGGTGTAAGCCGCGAGCCCGGCGAGGATGAGCCCCGCGGCGAAAGCGACCTCGACCGGGCGCGAGAGCGCCGCATAGGCCAGCGTCCAGCCTGTCAGGGAAAGATAGACAAACGGCGTCAGCGGATAGGCCGGCGTCTTGAACGGACGCGCCAACGTTGGTCGCCGCAGTCGCAATACGATCAGCCCGACCACGGTGAAAAAGCTGTTCAGCGCGGTCAGAAATCCGGCGAAGACAAGAATTGATTCAAAACTGGACGTCACGATGAGGAGGGTCGCGATCCCCGCCTGGGCGTAGATCGCGCGCGCCGGAATGGCGTCGCGATTGGTTGCAGCGAGGGCGCGGAACGCCGGAAAGTCCTCCCCGATCGCCTGCAGGACGCGCGGTCCTGCGATTGTCATCGCGCTTACGGTGGAAATGAGAAGGCTCGCCATGACGAGCCCGATGGCGTCGGCGACGCCCGGTCCGAAGATCGCTTTCGCGGCGATGAACCCGATCTCGACTTTTCCCGTAAGGTCGGCGGCAGGGGCGGCGGCCAGGAACGCGGCATTGAGTGCGACATAGAGAATGGTCACGACCGCTGATCCGACGGCCAGAATGCGGGGAAGATTGCGCATCGGGTCCTGGATCTCGCCGGTTATGTAGGTCGCGGCGTTCCAGCCCGTATAGGCGTAGCTGACATAGATGAGGGATACGGCGAAGGCCCCGCTCGCGATGACCTTACCGTCGCCGGCGGCGGGAAGAAAAGAGACTGGCTGGGGCGCATCAAGCAACAGCGCCGCGCCGGCGCAAAAAAGGACGATGGCGACGATTTTGAACGCCGTGAAAAAGGCCTGCATGCCGCCGCTAACTCGCCGCTTTGCAGCATGAATGCCGGCAAGCCCGGCGACGAGCGCGACGGCGATCGCCTGGCCGGCCGCCGCAGGCGCATCAGGCGCCAGCACCGATAGTCCGTAGGCGGAAAAAGTGATGGCCGCTAGGGCGGTCGGCGCCGCAAAGCCGACCGTTGAAGAAACCCAGCCTGACACGAAGCCGGCGGCGGGGTGGTAGATCTCGCGCAGCAGCGAATATTCCCCGCCGGACCGCGGCAGGGCGGCGCCAAGCTCGGCGTAGCTCATCGCGCCGGCGAATGCGGCGACGCCGCCTAGCGCCCAAAGGAGAAGGATCGGGAACCCCGCGGGAAGGTCCTGAAGCTGAAAGCCGAGGCTGGTGAAGACCCCCGTCCCAATCATATTGGCGATGATCACGGAAGCGGCGGGAATAAAGCCGTAGCTGGTTTTCGGCGCAGCGACGGCCTTTCCCCCAGCGATCATGCGACCATCGCCGCGATCCGGAACGCCGCCCGCTCAACGATCTCGGCATCCGGCAGGCCGGTCGATTTCGCGCCGAGCTCCGCTTCGAGCAGGATGTCGAGCGCTGCATCGATCTTCGGGAGCGTCCAGCGGCGCAGCCGCGCTTCGAACGCGCGTTTCTCCATGAAGAACACAGGCGGGCGCAGCCGCGCCATTGCGGCCTCCGCGCTCGCTCCCTCGGCGATCAGTTGCCGCGCGGCGCGCAATCGCGAAAATTCGCGCTGCAACGCGCGAACCGCGCCGATGGGCGAGGCGCCGGCGTTCGCCGACCGGTGGAGCGCCCGGGCGAGCCGAGCCTGGGCGCCGTCGGCCGCGGCGCTCGCGGCGTCGCCGGCCGCGTTAGAGACCGTATCGACGAGCACCGCCCGAACGTCATCAAGCGTGATTGTCGCCGGGCCCACGCGGACTGCTTTTGGTCCCTTGTAGAGGATCAGCTTTTCAATCTCCGAGCGCGAAACGCCGCGATCCTCGCCGAGGAGCGCGACGAGAAGATCGAGCGCTTCATTGTCAAACCGCAGGTCTTCCGCCCGCGCAGCATCACTGGCGATCGCCCGCACGTCCGCCGCCGCGTCGGCGTAGCAGGGCAGGGCGACGACAGCCTTTGAGCCCTCAAAGAGCTTTCGAAGTCCTGAGCTTTTCGCCAGATCGCCCGCTTCTATGAGAACGATGCCGGTCGGCTTCAGGTGACCGCCTTCAAGCCCCTCAACGACGAGCCGTGCGGCCGCCGCCGCACTCTCGCCAGTCGTTCGTATACGGACGACGCGCTCGCCGCCCATCATCGACAGCGCAGCCGCTTCGTCTGAAAGGCGCGCGGGATCGGATTTCAGATCCGCGTCGGAAAGCTCAATGTAATTGAAGGGGTCCTTGAAGTCAGGACAAACTTGTGCGGCGATCTTGTCAGCGCGTTCGCGCGCGAGGCCGAGATCGGGGCCGTAAACGAGGATCGCCGCGACTTTCGGGTCGCGTTTTGCGACGAAAGCGTCGATCGCCTTGCCCTTTAGGGCAGTCATAACTTCGCCCGGCTTGCTTTTTCCTTGGCGTCCGAGAGCTTCAGGAGAACGTCGCGCTCAATGTCCTCTACAAGCTGGGTCGCCGCTTTCTCGCGCGCGGCGTCTTCGGCGAAGAGCGTCGAATATTGCGAATTGACGACGTTGAAAGAGGCGATCGAGGTTACGCGGCCAGAATAACGGGCGCCCGTCGTCCGCTCGATAAGGGTGTATCGACCGACAAGCCGGTAATTGTAGCGCGTGACGGACGCGTCGATCTGAACGGCGAGGCGCTGCGCCTGCTCGGTCGTTGAAACGGTCAGGTCGAAATTCGCCGAAGAGGGCTCCGACGACGTTCGCCTTTCGAAGGCGCGCATGACGAGCGGACGGATTTCCTCGGGCGCTGCGACTTCGCCGAGAGCGACATCGCGGAGGCCCGCCGCCGATCCGTCAGCCGTTGCGTAAAGCGGCTGGAACCCGCAGCCCGATAGCAGCGGCCCGGCCGCGAGTATCGCTAGGGTCAGCTTCCGGATCATGAGGCATGGCTCCCGCGCGCCGGATGGCGCGCCTAACTGGCGACGATATTCACGATCCGGCCCGGCACGACAACAACCTTGCGGATGGTGAGGCCTTCAAGATGCCTCCTGACGTCCGCGTCGCCAAGGGCTGCAGCCTCGGTCGCTTTCTGGTCCGCGGACGCGGCGACGACGATCTCGGCCCGGCGCTTGCCGTTCACCTGAACAGGAAGAACGACTTCATCCTTCGCGAGAAGCGCGGGATCGACCGTCGGCCATGGCGCATTGCAGACGAGCCCTTCGCCGCCGAGAACTTCCCAGCATTCTTCTGCGAGATGCGGCGTGAAGGGGGCGATGAGGCGGATCAGCGCCGACAGCGCCTCGGCTTTCGCCCATCCGTCCGCATCGCCTGCTTTCTTCAAGGCGTTCAGGAATTCATAGATGCGGGCGATCGCCTTGTTGAAGCGGAAATGATCAATGTCTTCCGTAACGGCGGCGACCGTCGCATGCGTTGCGCGGCGCAGATCGGCGGACGCCTTCGCCGGCGCCGCTGAAAGATCGCAGGCTCCGACGACGCCTGCATAGGGCTCCACCGTCTCCCAGATGCGCGCGACAAGCTTCCACGCGCCAGCCGCGCCGGCATCCGTCCATTCAACGTCGCGCTCGGGCGGCGAATCCGAAAGGATGAACCAGCGTGCGGCGTCGGCGCCGTATTTTTCGATGATGTCGACCGGTGAGACGACGTTCTTTTTCGACTTCGACATTTTCTCGATCGGGCCGATCCTGACCGGCGCGCCATCGTTGGCGCGGCGCGCCGTTCCGCCCTCGATGATCACCTCGTCGGGGAGAAGCCATCGGCCCTCCGCGTCCTGATAGGTCGCGTGCGTCACCATCCCTTGCGTGAAGAGGTTGGCGAACGGCTCGTCGATAGAAACGTGACCGACATCTTTCATCGCCCGTGTGAAGAAGCGCGCATACAGCAGATGCAGGATCGCGTGCTCGATGCCGCCGATATATTGATCGACCGGAAGCCAGTAATCGCAATCGCCCTTGTCGACCGGACCCTTCGCCCAACCGGCCGGGTCAGTTGCGAAGCGCTCGAAATACCAGCTTGAATCGACAAACGTGTCGAACGTGTCGGTCTCACGCCTCGCGGGGCCGGCGCAGGCCGGACATGGAACGTTGCGCCATTCCGGCATCCGGTCGAGCGGATTTCCGGGTGTCTTGAAAACGGCAGCGTCAACCTCGGGAAGCTCAACCGGCAGGTCCTTTTCCGGAACCGGCTGCACGCCGCATTTTTCGCAATGGATCGCCGGGATCGGGCAGCCCCAGAAGCGCTGGCGCGACACGCCCCAATCACGCAACCGGAACTGCGTGGACGCCTCGCCGCGGCCCATCGCTTCGATCTTCGCGATCGACGCTTCGATTGCAGCGTCAACGGCGAGCCCGTTTAGAAAGTCCGAATTGTAGAGGGCTCCGGGGCCGATATATGGCTCATCCACGATCTTGACGTCGGCGGGATCTGCGCTGGGCGGCAGCACGACTGGAATGATATCGAGTCGATACTTTTTTGCGAAATCAAAGTCACGCTCGTCATGGGCTGGACAGCCGAAGATGGCGCCCGTGCCATAACCCATGAGAATGAAATTCGCGATGTAGACGGGTAGGCGCCGCCCTCCGATGAACGGGTGCTCCGCCTCGATCGGTAGGCGGAAGCCTTTTTTCTCCGCCTTGTCGATAGCCTCTTGGGAGGTGCCGGCTTTCTGGCATTCGGCGATGAAGGCGCGCGCGCCCTTGTCGGCCGCAGCAAAGCTCGACGCGAGCGGGTGGTCCGGCGCAACCGCAATGAAGGAGGCGCCGAAAAGGGTGTCCGGGCGCGTCGTGTAAACCTCTACGTCGCCGGCGCCGTCAGGGCTCTTCGCATCGCCAGCGAAACGAAACTTCATCCGCAAGCCTTTTGACTTGCCGATCCAGTTTCGCTGCATGAGGCGCACATTGTCGGGCCAGCCCTTGAGGCGTCCGTCGTCAAGCGCCGCGAGCAGGTCTTCGGCCTTGTCCGTGATCTTCAAAAACCATTGAGAGAGCTTCTTGCGCTCGACGACGGCGCCTGACCGCCAGCCTTTTCCGTCGATCACCTGCTCATTGGCGAGCACGGTCATATCGACGGGGTCCCAGTTGACGTAGGACTCGCGCCGTTCAACGAGGCCGGCGTTCCAGAAATCAAGAAACAGCTTCTGCTGCCAGCGGTAATACCCGACATCGCAGGTCGCGAATTCGCGGCTCCAGTCAATCGCGAGGCCGATCTGCTGCAACTCGCGCCGCATGTGGTCGATGTTGGAGTACGTCCAGGTTCCCGGATGCGCGCCCGTCTGCATGGCGGCGTTTTCGGCGGGCAGACCGAAAGCGTCCCAGCCCATTGTGTGGAGGACATTGTGGCCGCGCGCCCGCTTGAAACGCGCAATGACGTCGCCCATCGCGTAATTGCGGACATGGCCCATATGGATGCGCCCCGACGGATAGGGGAACATCTCAAGCACGTAGTATTTCGGGCGGGCGCGGTCTGCGCTCGTCTTAAAGGCGCTCGCTTCGTTCCAGCGGGTTCGCCATTTGGGTTCGATTTCCTTCGGATTATAGCGGGCCATCGTCTTGTCCGGTCGAATAAGTCAAAAAAAAGCGGCGCGTCAGCGCCGCCTTTGCCATGAATGCGCGACGCAGTTCTAGTCGTCGATCTGGTTAAGTCGAAGCTGGCGCGCCCGCGTGAGGATCGCATTCTCGATCTCGCGCGCTGTCGCCGGGTTCACCGCCGCGTCGGCCCAGGCGCCGCCTTCCGATCGCGCCTGATGGAAGACGGAGACGCGCAAGGCGTCGGCGCGAAGCGCGCTGTCGAGGATGTAGACCGAAACCTTGAACTGTTCGTCAGGGGTTTCCGGGTTGGAGGCCCAATCCGTCAGGATCAGACCCGCCACGGGATCGGCCCGATAGATCGGCAGGAAATTCAGCGTTTCGAGGGAGGCGGACCACAAATAGCGGTTGACCGTCGTCGCGCCATTGTCGCCGACCAGCGTCGCGTTACGGGCCTTGTCGCCATCGCCGCCGCTGGCGCAGGCCGCCAGCGCGCCGGCGGCAAGCGCCGCCGCCAAAAGCTTGATCGGACGTAGTTTTTTGAGACTCATCGGGGGAACTGTTCCAAATTAGCGCGCGGCGTTTCCGCAAACGTGGCTTTCCTACCACAAACCGTCGCTTAGACAACTGGAAGGGGATTGCATTCCTTGACCGGCGGGGCTCGGCGGCCTTAACTCGACGGGTGAGCGTTCTGCGTCCCGACCTCCGTCGGGGCGATGGGCGCACATGCTTTTAGAGTGTGATTTTACTTCCTTCCAGATGTCTCTGGGAAGAAGCAAAGCGGCGAACGGCGCGGCGGAAAAGCCCGGTTTCGCCGCCGGAACTGGGAGAGACGGCGGCGACGCCGGACGGTATGGTGAAACGGATCGCGAAAATGTCGGCTTTTGTCGCTGCGGGACTTATGTCCGCAACGGCGATGACGCCTGCTTTCGCCGCCGATCCCATTAAAGTCGAAGTCAGCGGCGAGGCGAGCCTTGCCGGCGGGCTGGTGGATGGCGAAGCCAAGGGTGACGCTGACGCTGAGGTCCGCGTGAAAGGCTCAACGGTTCTTGAAAACGGCGTTGAACTCGGCGCCGTTCTTGAGGGTCGGCTTGACGGCCAGCAGCCGAACCAGCTTTACGCCGGCGGGCGCTATTCGAGCCTTCTCATCGGCGGTCCGCGCGGCGTTGCGCCCCTTAACAGCGACGCATATCTGCAGGGCGCTTACGGTTATGTCCGCGGCCCCTTCGGTCAGTTGATCGTCGGTCGTGACAACGGCGTCGGCCGGACCCTCGCCGTCACGGCGCCGACGATTTTCCGGTCCGTCAATGTCAATGATTGGCACACTGATCTTTCCGGCCTTAACGACGTTCATACGGTCAACGATTTTTCGGGCTATTCGACGAAATTCACCTATATGCCGCCGGCGAATTTTCTCGGCGGCGCGCTTGGCGGCCTTCAACTCGGCGTTTCCTACAGCCCGTCTCTCGCCCATTGCGGCAAGGATCTCTGCGCGCCGCAGGACCGGCTTCTCATTGCGCCGAACGGCCAGCTTCTGACCGAAGCCTCGCGCTGGGACGATGTCGTTGAAGCGGCGCTTTATTATCAAAAACGCGTCGGCGGGCGTGACGGCCTGCTGCTCGGGCTCGGCGCGAGCTACGTCACTGCGAACGAGGACGCGCGCGTCCTTTCGCCAGTGTTTGATGATTATCGCGCCTATGCGGTCGGCCTCAATCTCGGCTTCCGCGGCCTTACGGTCGGCGGGTCGATCAAGACAACCAATTCGGGTCTCGCGGATCTCGACCAGGATGGCTATCTCGCCTTTGACGCCGGGATCACCTTCAAGACCGGCGAGGAAAAGGGCGACTGGGGGCTGATGCTCGGTTACGGCCAGTCCGAAGCGGAGATTGTCGGGCCGGTTGCGACGAACCCGCTTATTTTCCGCGATACGCAGACCGCCCAGGCGGGCGTCACCTATTTTGTCGGCCGCGGCATCACGATCGGGGCGGCGGCCCAATATGTGGAATCAACAAAGCCGGCGGCGGCGGGCGGCCAGGAAGAAGCCGCCACCATCGTCATAGAGAGCTCAATAAAGTTCTAGGCTTCATGGCATCTCGAAGCGCCTGCGTTGCTTAGAGGGGATATCTGAACAAGGGCGGCTTCCGGGCCGCCCTTTTTCTTGAAGCGACGGCGCGTTAGGTTCAAACAATGACCATGAAACACGCATTGCTCATCGTCATCGCTGTTGCGCTCGCCTCCTGCGCCCGCGCGGCTGACGAAGGAAATCCCGCCATGACAGAGAAAAACAACAAGATCGACTATGTCGAATTCGCCGCATCGGACCTTGGCGCCTTCAAGAAATTTTACGGCGCGGCGTTCGGCTGGACCTTTCAGGACTGGGGCCCAGATTACGCCAGCTTCGAGGGCGCGGGTATCGACGGCGGCGTGCGCGGCGGCGAGACGCCGGCCAAGGGATCGACCACAGTCATTCTCTATGCGGACGATCTTGAAGCGACCGAAAAGGCTGTCGTCGCGGCGGGCGGCGTTGTTACGGCGCGCCATGAATTTCCTGGCGGGCGGCGATTTCACTTCACCGATACTACGGGTAACGATCTCGCGGTGTGGACGAAGGCGGGCGAACCGCAATAGCCGCTAACCGACAAAGGCGCTGATTGCCGCAAGACCGACGACATTCGGTCCGCGCAACCGATGCGCGTTTGTTTCATTGACGCCGCCGAGCGCGAGGATGGGCAGGGTCGCCGTCGTGGCGAGCGATATGAAACGCGCCGGGCCGATATTTTTCGTATACGGATGGCGTAAGGTCGTAAATGCGGGCGACAGCAATGCGAGGTCGGCGCCGGCGCGCGCCGCGTGCGCCAGTTCATCGGCATTGTGACAGGATGCGGTGAGAAGGCCCGGCCGCCGGCGAGGCGCCGCTGTCATCAATGCGCGCGCCGGCAGATGGAGGCCGTCCGCGCTGATCGCGTCGGCGAGACTTGCATCCGCGCCGACAAGGAAAAAGACGCCGCGACGCCTGCAGATTGCAGCGTAGCGCGCGGCGACCGCGGTGCGTTTCGGATCGTCATAATCCCGATAAATGACGGCGGCGCCGGTGGGGAGCGCGCGCAGGATCGGCTCCGGGCTGGCGATCCGGCGTCGGTCGGTCAGAAAGGCGAGTGAAAAAGGCGCAGCCTCGACGCCGCTTCGGCGTTTGAGCGCCGCAGCGGCCGCTGCTAGTTTCGCCGCCCGACCCCGAAGCCCATCATGAACGCTGACGCCGATCATCTCCTCTCCGCCGATTTCGCCGCAAACCTTGCGGCCGTCCAGAGCCGCCTCGCTGCGGCGCTCAGGGAAGCAGGGCGCACGGAACCTGTCGAGGTGGTTGCGGTCTCAAAAACGCAAGGGGAGGCGAAACTTCGCGAGGCGCTCGCCGCAGGCCAGCGCGTTTTCGGGGAAAACCGCGTCCAGGAGGCGAAGGCGAAATGGCCGGCGTTGAGGGCGGACCATCCCGATATCGAACTGCGGCTTATCGGCCCGCTCCAGTCGAACAAGGCGGGTGAGGCGGTCGGGCTTTTTGACGTCATTGAGACCGTCGACCGGCCGAAAATCGCGCGCGCACTGGGCGATGAAATACGTCGGCAGGATCGTAAAGTGAAACTGCTCATTCAGGTCAATACCGGCGCAGAGCCTCAAAAGGCGGGCGTTCTTCCTGATGCGACAGACACATTCATCGCGCAGTGTCGGGACGAATTCGGGCTCGAAATCGACGGTCTCATGTGCATTCCGCCGGCTGATGAACCGCCCGCGCCGCATTTTTCACTGCTGAGAAAAATAGCCGAACGCAACAATCTTAACACCCTCTCCATGGGCATGAGCGGCGACTATGAAATCGCCGCCCAGCTTGGAGCGACGCATGTGCGCGTGGGGACTGCGCTGTTCGGCGCACGCGGCGCGGCCTGAAGTTTCACGGTTCCGTGAGACTGTTTTGATTTCCGGCGGACCCCGATTTAGGAATAGAGGAAGCCCCGAAGCAAAGGCGACGAAATTTTATGGCGCGCGCAAAACGCATTCTACTTGTTGATGACGACGAGCTTCTTCGCGAAACGCTGGTCGATCAGTTCGGGCATCATGACGAATTCTCCGTGGAGGCCCTTGCGAGCGCGCAGGCCGCCATCGGCAAGGTGAAAGATGAGGCGCATATCGACCTCGTTCTTCTCGATGTCGGGCTTCCCGATATGGATGGGCGCGAAGCCTGTCAGGTGATGCGCAAATCCGGCTTTAAGTCGCCGATCATCATGCTGACCGGCGCCGATACCGACGCCGATCAAGTGCTCGGGCTCAATTCCGGCGCCAATGACTATGTCACCAAGCCCTTCAAGTTCGCCGTCCTGCTGGCGCGCATTCGCGCTCACCTCAGAAGTCATGAGCAGAATGAGGACGCGGTATTCAAGATCGGTCCTTACGAGTTCAGGCCCTCGGTGAAAATGCTTGTGACGGAAGCCGACAAGAAAATCAGGCTGACGGAAAAGGAAGCTTCAATTTTGAAGTTCCTCTACCGCGCCGGCGGCAAGCCCGTCACGCGCGACGTTTTGCTGGACGAAGTGTGGGGATATAATTCGGGCGTGACGACGCACACGCTTGAGACCCATGTTTACCGCCTGCGCCAGAAGATTGAGCCTGATCCGAGTTCTGCGACGATCCTGCTCACCGAGGCGGGCGGCTATCGCCTCGCGATTTGACGATGACGGCGGTCACGATCTGGCATAACCCGCGCTGTTCGAAGTCGCGCGAAACGCTCGCTCTTATCGAAGCGCGCGGGCTCAAGCCGGAAATCGTGCGCTATCTTGAGACGCCCCCGTCCGAGAAGGAAATTCGCGCTGCGGCGAGGCTGCTCGGCCTTTCATCCGTCCGCGAACTCATCCGGACCAAGGAGCCGGACTACAAGGCGCTGAAGCTTGACGACCCGACATTGTCGGAAGAAGCGCTGGCGTCAGCCCTGCGCAAGACGCCGGCCTTGATCGAACGGCCGGTCGTTTTCGCGCGCGGCAAGGCGGCGATCGGCCGTCCGCCGGAGGCGGCGCTTTCAATTCTCTAATGGTTTCGACGAGCTAGCAGGCTTTACTTCAGTATGGCCTTGTAGGAAACGTCGCCTTCGCCCTTCGGCGGAACCGGCGTCGTCAATGTCCAGCGGATGTGGGTGATTTCATCGCCCCGCGCCGGACGGGAAGCGCCATCCTCGACAACGGTAAGACGTCCGCGCGCCACATAGGTTTTCCCGCCGTCGGCCGAGAAGGCGACGCTGGAATCATCGCCCGACACCGATCCTTCGACATAGGCGACTTCCGTCGGCACGGGCATGACCAGCACGATATTCGATGCGGCTTCCGCCGCATCATTCCGGTAACGGATGGAATAGATGACGGTCTCGCCGGGCGTCACCTTGTCCGCGGCGACGCGATTCACCGTCACTACGCCGTCAGCGTTGCTGACGACGACTTCCTTTTCAACATGTTGCGTCGCCGTCATGGACGCGCAAACGGGCGTTGCAAGAAAAGCGAACGCAGACGCGAGAAGCGAAAGTCTATTCATGGGACATCTCTCCGCCGAAGCGTCTGCAGAATTATAGCGACGAGGTAAATGCGCTCTTAACGTTGTCGCGCCGCGACGGTAACAATCAACTAGGCGCGTTAGGGTTTCGTCAACACAGATAAACGGAATATAAGTAAACAACACGCAATACAATCAATATTTGATGATATTCATGATCTATAGGCCGTCAACTTTATTACTTTGTTCAGAAGATAATGCGAATTTTCCCTTGGCTAGTGTAAGGGGAATTGCGAATGAAAGGCTTGTTCAGCGGCCTTAAGCGGCATGCTGTGACCGCGGCGGCGTTCGCCGCGTCATTGCTTGTGGTCGGACCGGCTTTCGCCGCCGGGACGAACGCCGGCACGAGCGTCGCCAACAGTTTCACGCTCAATTATCAGGTCGGCGGCGTTCCGCAGACGCAGATCGACACGTCCGGCTCGCCGACGACGTTCACCGTCGACCGTAAGGTCGACCTGACCGTCGCGACCGCGGTGAACGCTTCGGTATCGCCGGGCCAGACCGGCGCGGAGCTCGTCTACGGCGTCACCAACAACGGAAACGACAACATCGCCTATCGGCTTTCGCTCAAGGATGTCGGCACCGACACCTTCGATATCGGAACCTATACGGCGCGTTATTACACGGACGCCGGCGGCGACGGCATCTTTACGCCGGGCGTCGACGACGCCGGCGCGGGCGTCGCCTATACGCTGGGCGCGGGCGTCACCGCCGATGTCTCGCCTGATGCGACAATCTGGGTCGTCATTTCAGGCGACGTTCCGGGCACGGCGACGAACGGCCAGACGGATGACGTCATCCTTATCGCCGATTCCTATTACCCGACGGCGTCGCTTGACGCCGCCTATACCGGCGCCCCGGGCACGAACATCGCCCAGGCCGGCTCGAACAATATGAATGGCGAGGCTGACAGCGTCCTCGCCGACGGCGCCGGCACCGCGGGCGCGCCGGAAGACGTTGCAAACGACGGCGCGCATTCGTCGACGGCGACATACACGGTCTCGGCGGCGTCGCTGACCGCATCCAAGACGGTCGCCATTGTCGCGACAAATCCGACCAACTGCGCGACCGATGCGATCTCCGGCGGTTTTGCGACCCCGGGCGCCTGCGTCGAATACGTCATTTCGGCGTCTAACGCGCCTGGCGCTTCGGCCACCGCAACCAACATCGCGATCAGCGACATCCTGCCTGATGAAGTCCAGTACGTTGGCGCAACGCAGTCAGGGTTCTCAGTCGCAGGAACGCTGTCGACCCCCGGGGGCGGGTGCGCGACAGGCTGCACCGTCGGATTGACGGGGGCCTCGCTGGCGCCCGGCGCGACGGGAACAGTCACGATCAGGGCGCTCGTCCGCTAGATTGCGACTGACAATTGAAGGCCGACGGGCCGCCGCTCCGAACCCCGGTGCGGCGGCATCGTCACACTAAAGGGCTGATTTTCTGAGTTCGTAAGAGTGCGGTTTGAGTGAGGCACGGGGGCGTCATAAAGGGCATTGCGCGGGGTTTCGCCGCGATTTTGACGCTTGCCGGCGCGCTGACTTTCAACGCCCACGCGGCCGTTTTGGGCTCGCAAGTAAACAACGTTGCAAACGTCAATTATACGATCGGCGGCGCCAACCTGTCGGTGACGCCGCCGCCGGCGAGCTTCACGATCGAAGCGGCGCGCACCCCGTCGACCATCGAGTTCTTCCGGTATTCCCCCAATTCGCCCGATGCGGCGCCGGTTTCCCTAAACGGTTCAGACTACCAGCCTTCGCCATCCGGCGCCTTTCAGCCTGTCGGTCCGCTCCGGTCCGCCGCAGGAACGGCGATCGACACGTTCGCGCCGGTATTGCTGGCGCCGGCGAGCGCCTATTTCGCCGGCGAGCCGATTGTCATCAAGGTCTCGGATGCGGGCCAGAACGGCGACCCGGCTGCAATCGAAACGCTTGTCGCGACAATTCGCACCGGCAACGGCGATTTCGTGACGCTTCGCCTTTACGAGAGCGGGCCCGACACGGGTGAATTTTTCGCCTGGATTCCGAGCGGCTCGGGCGCGCCGGTCAAAAACGATAACACTCTGACGATCGCCCATGGCGCCGGCCTCGTCGCGCGCTATCAGGATCCGTTCGATGCGACGGAAGTTTCGACCGACACGGCGGGCGTTGATCCCTTCGGCCGTGTTTTCGACAGTTTGACCGGCGCGCTCATCGACGGCGCGACAGTTTCGATCGTCGATGATGCGACGGGACTGCCGGCGATTGTCTACGGCATCGATGGCGTTTCGGCCTACCCATCGACGATCGTCACCGGCCAGACAGTCACCGACGGCGGCGGCATGGTCTATCCGCTCGGGCCCGGCGAATTCCGGTTTCCGATCATGATGCCCGGCGCCTATCGGCTGATCGTGACGCCGCCTGCGGGATATGTCGCTCCCTCGACGGTCGCCGCGCCGTCTTTCGCGGGGCTTCAGAATGCGCCGTTCATCATCATTCCGGGATCGTACGGAAAGTCATTTTCATTGACCGGCACCGGCGATGTCGAGCTGGACTTCCCAATTGATCCGATTACAGATCTTGTGGTGATCAAGGAAGCTGATGTCGACTCAGCTTCGATTGGCGATTTCGTCCGTTATCGAATTTCCATTGAGAATCGCGCCGCCTCGGCGGCGCGCGTGCGGATTGCGGATGTTCTGCCGCAAGGCTTTCGCTATCAGGCGGGCTCGACGCGGCTTGACGGCGCGATGATCGTCGATCCTTTCATCGACGCTGGCGGCGGATCGCTCACATTTGATCTCGGCCTTATCCCCGCCACGACAACCGTCCAACTTGCCTACGTCGCTGAAGTGGCGAGCGGCGCGGCAGCCGGGCCGGCCGTCAATCGCGCGCAAGCGGTGAGCCTCGCCGGGGCGCCGATATCGAACCGCGCTGAGGCGTCGGTCGACGTGACCGACGACTTCCTGCGAGACAGCCTGACGATTGTCGGCCGGATCATCGAAGACGGTTGCGATGAGGAAGACGCTGATGCGAAAGCCCCTCGTTCAGGAAAGGGCGTCGCCGGCGTGCGCCTCTATATGGAAACCGGCGCGACAGTCGTTTCCGATGAAAACGGGCTCTATCATTTCGAAAATGTCAGCCCGCGCACCCATGTCGTTCAGGTTGACGAGGATAGCCTCCCGGCAGGCTACGAACTTGTTCAGTGTAAGAACAATACGCGATATGCCGGATCGGTGCGGTCACAGTTTGTCGATGTTGGCGGCGGCAAGATCTGGCGCGCGAATTTCTATCTCCGCAACAAAGGCGGACTTTCTTCCGAGAAGAAGCCGGTCGAGAAAAAAGCGTTCAATGCGGACAAGGAATACGTTGATTACGACAAGATATGGCTCAATCAGCTTACGGATTTCAGCCCATCCTTCGCCTATCCGGCAGAAGGCGTTACGCCTTCCTCGCCGTCGACGAATATAGGCGTCAAACATCCGGCCGAGCTGCGGCCGACGCTTTTCCTCAACGGCCATGAGGTTCCGGTCGAGAATTTCGACGGCCGCGATGTTTCAGTCATGCGGACAGTTGCGTTGACGCGCTGGAAGGGTGTTGACCTGCTCGAGGGCGAGAACCGGTTTGAAGCGGTTCTCAAAGATAAAGACGGCGCAGAAGTCACGCGCGTTACGCGCAATGTCGACTATGTCAACACGGCGCTGCGCGCCAATATCATGGTTGAAGAAACGCGCGCATTCGCGGACGGCAAGACGCGCCCCGTCATCGCGCTCAAGGTTACGGACGGCGCCGGGCGGCCGGTTCGCGCGGGCCGCATCCTCAACGTCGAAATCGCGCCGCCCTTCCGCGCCGCGACGCGGGAAGCGATCGAGCAGCGCGCGCCTCTCGACGCGCCTCTGTCGGCGAGCGCCGGAATTCCGGTCGGCCAGAACGGCGTTGCGTTGATCGAACTTGAGCCGACCGTTGAAACCGGGCTCGCGCGGGTCAAGATCAAGCTTGATGACGGATCGGAAAAGACTTTCACGACTTATGTGAAGCCGGCGTTGCGGGACTGGATCGTCGTCGGTCTCGCAGAAGGCGAAGGCGCGCTCGAAAAAGGCAAAGGCGCGCTCAGGGATCCCAAAGGGTCGGCGCTGATCGGCGATGGGCGCATCGCCGGATTCGCGAAAGGGACAATCAAGGGCGATTGGTTGGTCACCGTCGCGGGCGACAGCAAGAACGAGCGCGGTTCGAGCGATGAAGAGCTGTTCGACGTCATTGATCCGGATGATCGCTATCCGCTTTACGGCGATCGCACGACCCAGCGTTTCGAGGCGCAAAGCCGCTACCCGATTTATTTGAAAGCCGAAAAGAACGGCTTCAAGGCGCAGTTTGGCGACTATCAAACCGGTATGACCGACTCGAAACTGTCGCGTTACGACCGCCGCCTTTCAGGCTTGCAGACTGTTTATGAGAGCGACCGGTTCGCCTTCACCGGCTTCGCTGCTGAAACCAATCAGGCGTTTATCAAGGATGAGCTCGCCGCCGACGGGACGTCGGGGCCATATGCGCTTTCGGCGACGCCGCTGGTTCGCAATTCCGAAAGCATTATCGTTGAGACGCGCAATCGCTTCCGTCCAGACGAAGTGATTGGCGCAATCACGCTCGTGCGGTACGCAGACTATGATATCGACTTCGAAACGGGCGAGATCATCTTTAGGCTTCCGGTGCCGGCGGCTGATGCTGCTTTCAACCCGAATGTCATCATTGTCGACTACGAAACTGCGTCGCCCGTTGATCGCAACCTGACTGCCGGCGGTCGCGGAGCGGTCCGTTTCCTGTCGGGTCGCGGCGAAGTCGGCGCGAGCTTCATTCATGAAGAGGCGCCTGGCGTCTCGGGTGAGCGCACGAACCTCGCCGGCGCGGATCTCAACCTCGACATCACCGACAAGGACCACCTGCGTGTCGAATACGCGACAACCTTGCGCGATGGTCCGGCCGTCAATGAACGCGCGGACGCCGTGCTCGCCGAAATCAGCCATACCGGCGATCGTCTGAATGCGAAGGCGTATTACGCACGAACCGAACCCGAATTCGGTCTTGGCCAGCAGACTTCCGCCACGACCGGCGTCATGCGCTACGGCGCGGAGGCGAGCCTGAAGATTAATGAATTCGAAAGTAAGGACGGCGCTTCGCGCGGCGCCCGGTATGCCGATGCAAAGGCGTATCGGGAAGAAAACCTTGTCACGGGCGCGAGCCGCGACATTGCTGAGATCGCCCTTCGGCAGGAGTCCAACTCAACATCAGGGGCGGTAGGGCTCCGGGGCGTGCGCGAAGAACCTCAGTCAGGCCCAAAACGCGAAGGGCTTTTCGCTGTCACCTCGGTCAAGCAACGGTTTGACGAGATTGGCCTTTCCGTCCGCGCAGCGCATGAACGCCCGATCGCCGGGGATGACGGCTCTTCCCTTTTTCCGACGAGATATCAGCTTGGGTTCGACCAGCGCCTTTTCGAGGGGCTGACCCTCAGCGGCGCCCATGAAGTGCTCGACGGTGAGGCCATATCGCAATCCAACACGACGGTAGGGCTGACGGCGGAACCCTGGACCGGCGGCAAGGTTACGCTTTCCAGCGACCGCCTTACGCAGGATTCTTCGGAAAATATCGGCGCGACCCTCGGGGTCGATCAGCAGGTCAGACTTTCCGAAAAATGGACGGGCTCACTCGGTATGGCCCGCCGCGAAAACTTGAAGGAGCAGGGCGCTGTCGACGCGCCAGATGACATCGTTCCGGACATACCGCGCTCGCCGTTTGAAGAAACCGGCGGCGCCTACACATCGCTCTATGTCGGGGCCGGATATCGCAGTGAAGCGACGTCCGGCTCGAGCCGTTTCGAGATGAAGAAGACGGACGCCGGTCAACGCTACATGGTGGCCGCCGGCGCGGCGCGCGAGCTTTCCGAACAATTCTCTTTCGCCGGCGCCGGTCGGTTCCAGGCGGACAACAACGAGCTCGTTGCTGATGAGCGGCGCTTCGATTTGCGTCTTGGCGCATCATGGCGGCCGCATGATGATGGGTTAATCGTTTTTAACCGTTTCGACGTCAAACAGCGCAAAGTCGATCTCGATAGCGAAAGCTGGAAAGCGGTGCACAATCTGACGCTCAACGCGGCGCTGACGGAACGCCTCGAACTCGCATTCAACCACGGTTTCAAATACGCCGTGCTGAGAGCGGACGGGGACGTTTTTGACGGCGTCACGGAACTTGTCGGCGTCGAGGCGCGGTATGACGTCACCGATCGCATCGATATCGGCTTCCACGGAGAAGGCCATTATTCCTTCAACGCGAAAACGCTCAACTATTCCTACGGGCCGTCGATCGGCTTCACGCCGGCCGACAATGTTTGGTTCTCTTTCGGTTGGAACTTCGCTGGGTTCGTTGATGAAGACTTCGCCGCCGCGGAATATTCGCGCGCCGGCCCCTATCTGAAACTGCGCATCAAATTCGACCAGACGACGGCGCGCGGTCTTCTTGACGCAATCTCGCCGGAGCGCGCGCAATGATAGGCGTCGGCGCCATGAGGCGCTTCATGGCGGCGGCGTTTGCTGCGATCGCGGTTGCGATGCCCGCCTATGCGCAGCTTGGCCCGTATGAAAACACCACGGTTGCGACAATCGACGGAACGACGACCTGCGCCGCGCCGGTGACGAGGACGATCACAGTCGGCCAGAGCTTCACAATCACTGATCTCGATGTCGGTTTTCTGGCGACGCATACATGGCGGACCGACATCCAACTTGATCTGACCTCGCCGGGCGGTACGACCGTGCGCCTCATCAATGCGCCTGCGAACCAGAATTACGACAATTACAACGTCATTCTCGACGATGAAGCGGCCGTGCTGATCAATAACGGCTCGCACGCCTCCAGCGACGGCACGTCCTATCCGCCCTATGAAAACCGCGTCCGCCCGAACAACGTGCTGTCCGCCTTTGACGGGCAAAACGGACAGGGAACATGGACGCTGACAATCTGCGACACCTATCCAGCCGTGGACAACGGTCAGTTCGTGCGCGCCAGCCTTTATTTCAACGCTGCGGATTTGTCGTTGACGAAAACGGTCAGCAATTCGTCGCCCGCGGTCGGCGCAAACTTCACCTTTACGATCACAGTGACGAATGGCGGTCCCGGGTCTGCGACCGGCGTCGTCGTCCGGGACGCGCTTCCGGCGGGCGTTTCTTACGTTTCAGACAATGGCGCGGGCGCCTATAATTCGGCGACGGGCCTATGGACGATCGCCGGTTCGATTGCGTCCGGCGCGTCGCGATCATTGCAGATCACGGCGACGACCGGCGCTAGCGGAACCTATGTCAACACTGCGGAGATTTTCGCGGCGAATAACGCCGATCCCGACTCAACGCCAAATAATTCAGGGTCTGCGCCAAGCGAAGACGACACCGCTTTCGCGATCGTGACGGCCGGCGGAGGGGGCGGCGGCGGCCCGCCGTCGCTCAGCTGCTCGACGCCGTCAGGTCAGCTAAACTGGGACGTGAACGCCTGGCCGTCCGGAAGTCTCGCGCAAAACTATACGATTTCGAGCGTTCCGTTCAGTTTCGCGTTTTCCGGATCGACAAACCGTCTGATCAATTTCGGCGGATCGTCAACGCCGCGCACCGCGACGGACCTCTCGGGCGGTCTCACGCCGGCGCAGGATTCGCTTCTCTATGTCGCGAACTTCAACAACACGTCTGAATCGATAACCCTGACATTCGGCGCCGGGACGGTCGGAACCGGCGTTGCGAAAATGCAGTTTTCGATATTCGACGTCGACATTTCCACCGGCGGCAATAATTCCGGCTTTGTCGATCAGTTGCAGATCACCGGCTCTTTCAACGGGTCGCTCGTGGTCCCGATCCTGACCGCGAGCGCATCCAACACGACCTCGGGCGTCACCGCGACAGGGACGGCCGCCGCCGGCTCCACCTCTTCAGACGGGACGGTCGTCGTCACTTTTCTTTCGCCGGTCGATACGGTGACGATCACCTATGGCAGCGGCGCCGGCTCTCCGAGCAATCCGGGCCAGCAGGGCATCGCGCTCCATGACGTCAATTTCTGTAAAGCGGGCACAGCGACGCTGATCGCGTCGAAGACGGTCGCCGTCTATGACCCCTCCGCCGCCGGACTATTCGCAATTCCGGGCAACGACGTCGTCTACACCATAAGTTCGACGAATATCGGCACTGGGCCGGCGGACGCGAATTCAATCTTCATCGTCGACACGCTTCCCGCCGAGATTGAATTTTATAATGGCGACATGGACGATACGGGGCCGGCGACCGGCGCCGCCTATTTCACGCAGGTCGGCGCCGGGCTTTCCTTTTCGCTCGGCAGCGATCTCAA
This sequence comes from Parvularculaceae bacterium, assembly GCA_020446725.1. Taxonomy (GTDB): domain Bacteria; phylum Pseudomonadota; class Alphaproteobacteria; order Caulobacterales; family Parvularculaceae; genus Amphiplicatus. The sequence continues at coordinate 22,525 of JAGRED010000010.1, forward strand.
ATATTCGAATTCCGCGACCAAGCCCGCAAATCTGGCCGCGTGCAGCTATACGCCGGCCGCCGGATACGACCCTGCCGTCAAACATGTCTGTTTTCGCCCGCAAGGGTCGATGCAGGCAGGCAGTCCGAACCCGACATTCAGCATTCAGTTCCGCGCACGCATCAAATAGGGAAGGCGGCGGATCCGTCGCTCAGGCGCGTCGACTAGTCCCCAGACGACAGGCGTATTGGGCGCATTTCATTTGGCGCAACCCGCAACAATGTTTGAGGTGCGGCGTCCTGATCGAGTTGATTAACTGATAAACTGTCAAAGAGGGACGGCGCGCCCTCAGCGAAGTAAAGGCAGCGCCCGAAAAGAGCTATGCCGCGCTGTTCGTAGCTGATGCTGCGCGTTACCGGCGTGCGGCCGGGCCGGTCAAAGACCAGGTCAAGGATTGAGCCGGGGGCGAGCCACTCGCCGCAATCCTTTCGCGCAACAATCACCGCGTCATGTCCGGCGCAGATGACGCCCGTACTCGGCTCAACGACGCAGTGGCCCGTATCAGGAAAAGCGCCGAAAGCGTTGAGGCAAACATGAGCCTTGCCCTCAAAGAGAAAGACAGATCCGTCCTCCGGAAATGCGGCGCACGGTTGTGGGCTCAACATCATCGACTTCACGTCATAAGTCCGCCCCAGGAGTTTTCGGAAGATTGCGTAGTCAGGATTGCCGAGATGGAAAACGGACACGTCCAGCGAGCGGCCCCAGGAAAGCCTCGGAAATTCGACAGCGCCGATAATGCGCACTTCATCGCCATGGAAGCCGTCGAGCGCTGAAAGCTTTTCGTCAATCCGGCGGGCGAGCGCGACGTCAGCGTTTGAGATCGCCGCGCGGTCGCGCCAGATGTTTGACGCGACGCCTGCGAAGCCGAGCGCCATTGCTGAGATCATGACGGCGGTTGCGCCGCCCATGACATGCCGGCGCTTGATTGCAAGGTGAGTGATGACGCCTGAAAGCGCAGCGATAAGGGCGCCGCCGGCGGCGAAGCCGATAAATCCGACGGCGCGCGCCGGGGCGTCCC
>JAGRED010000105.1 GCA_020446725.1 Parvularculaceae bacterium
AACTGAAGCTATCGCGCTCCTACAAGGACGTCGTGGCGCGCTTCCTTTGAGCCGCGTTCAAAATCCCGGCGGGCGCTCATGCGCGACGCCGAGCGCCGTCTCAAGCGCGCGTCCAAGAGCGATGATCTTGCCTTCCTGAAAAAGATCGCCCCACAGGCTGACGGCGCGCGGCGTCCTGAAGGTTTCCGCGCCGGCTGCGGCTTCTTCATTATCGAACAGATCGCGGTTCGGCGTCTGGGCGAACCCCGCACGCACCGCGAGTTGCGGATGCCCGGCGCAGTTGGTTGCAAGCAAGGCGCCGCCGGCGAAGTTCGGCCCAATGAGCGCGTCGAAGCCTTCGAACGCCGTCGCCATTTCCTGCATCAGCCGTCGGCGCAACCGGTCAATCTGGACGTAGTCCGCCGCCGGAAAGAAGCGCGTGCGGCGCCATGTGTTGGGCCATGCTTCATCGTCCTGCCAGGATAGCTCGTCGTCGCGGTTGGAAAAGGTAAGGTCGGAAAAAGCCGCCGCCGCCTCGATGAGAACGATATCGCCAAGCGCCGAAAAATCGAGCGTCGGCCAGGGAAACTCTTTCAGCGTGACCCCAAGCGATTTCAACGCCTGCAAGGCGGCGCGGTCGACGCCGTCGCCTTCCTCGAACCAAGCGGGCACGTAGCCCACAGTGAACGACTTGATGTCGACGCCGCCGTCATAGGTGAAACCGTAACGCGCCGCGCCCGGATCGTCCGCATCGAACCCGTTGATCGCGGAAAGAACGATCGCCGTATCCTCGACCTTTCGGCAGATAGGCCCGACCTTGTCGAGCGACAAGCAGAGCGCCATGAACCCGGACCGCGACACGCGGCCGAATGTCGGACGCAGCCCTGCCGTTCCGCAGCGTTCGGACGGTGAGATGATCGACCCGAGCGTTTCGGTGCCGATCGAAAAGGAACAAAGGCCCGCCGCCGCCGCGGACGCCGAGCCCGCGCTCGAACCGCTTGACCCCTCCGCCGGATTCCAGGGGTTCTTTGTCGTTCCGCCGAACCATTCATCGCCATAGGCGATTGCGCCGCATGCGGTTTTTCCGAGCAATACGGCGCCGGCGCGTTCAAGCTTGCGCACGACCTCAGCGTCATCACCGGCGATACGGTCGCGATAAGGTTCAGCGCCCCATGTCGTCGCGACGCCTTTCGTGTCGGCGAGATCTTTCAGCGCATAGGGAATGCCGTGAAGCGGCCCGCGATCGCGCCCCTCCGCGCGCTCCTTATCCGCCTTCGCCGCGGCTTCGCGCGCGCGATCAGCCGTCACCGTCACAAAGGCGGACAAACGCGGGTCCAGTTTTTCGATGCGCTTCAGATAGAGTTCCGTGAGGTCGACCGAAGAGAGAGCGCCCGCCCGGAGCCAGACGCCCTGTTGCGCGACGCTCGCATAGGCGATCGCTTTTTCATCCTTCGAAAACGCTTCGCGATAGACGCCGCCGAGAGACAGAATGTTCTTTTGCGATCCGACACGCTTGCGCGGCAGTTTCGGATTGAAGACCAGCGCCGGCGCGTCACTATTGCCGAACTCAATCGCTCGCAATTTCGCCAGCGTCTCAAGCGAGGCTTCAAGCCCCTCCAGCATCTGGGCGCGTTCCTGCGGCGTGAATGAGAGCGCCGAAAGTTTTTCAGCGGCGGCGATGTCGTCCGGCGTCAATGCGACGTCGCCGGAAACCGGCGCTGCGCGCCCATCAACGCCGCTGCGTTTTCCATTTTTCTGCGAACAGGCGGCCAGAAGGCTCGCCAGTGCGGCGCTCTTGATCAGCGCGCGGCGCGATGTCGACATTGGTTTCTCCCCCGCATCAATGCTCGATGCGTCAATTAATTCCCAGAATGGCGCGTGAAAGCAAGCGGTCTGTTGACCCCCGCCCGGCTTCGATTACAAGCGGAACGCGCCAGCAGCGAGGCAGTCATGGATCGCGAATTCTACACCCGGATCGACCAAACGCTTTCCGACATACGTGAACAGGGCCTTGAAAAGCGCGAGCGGGAAATCACCTCGCCGCAGGGTCCGGAAATCGAGGTCGTTCATAACGGAAATCGCGTTCGCGTCCTCAATTTCTGCGCCAACAACTATCTCGGTCTCGCCGATCATCCCGAGATCATCCGCGGCGCGCAGGAAACGATGGATCATTACGGCTTCGGCATGGCGTCGGTCCGCTTCATCTGCGGCACGACGGATTTGCATCGCAAGGTCGAAAAGGAAATCGCGTCCTATCTCGGCTATGAGGATTCAATTCTTTTCGCCGCCTGTTTCGACGCCAATGGCGGCGTATTCGAGCCGCTGCTTGAGGCGGAAGACGCGATCATTTCCGACGCGCTCAATCACGCCTCGATCATCGACGGCGTCAGGCTCTGCAAAGCGAAGCGCTATCGTTTCGCCAATTCCGACATGGCCGACCTTGAAACGCAGTTGAAACAGGCGGACGCCGACGGCGCACGAACGAAGCTTGTCGTCACGGACGGCGTCTTCTCGATGGACGGCTATATCGCGAAGCTGAAGGAGATCTGCGATCTCGCCGAACGATACAACGCGCTTGTCATGGTCGATGATTGTCACGCGACCGGCTTTATGGGCCCGCAGGGGCGCGGCACGCCGGCTCATTGCGGCGTCGAAGGTCGCGTCGACATCCTGACGGGCACGCTCGGCAAGGCGCTTGGCGGCGGAATGGGCGGCTATATCTGCGCGAAGGCGAATGTCGTTCATTTGCTGCGGAACCGCGCACGCCCCTATCTCTTTTCCAACGCGCTGACGCCGGCGCTTCTCGGCGCAACATTGAAAATGCTGTCCATCGTCAAGGGCGGCGACGCCCTGCGCGCGCAGCTTTTCAGGAACGCAGCGCGTTTTCGCGAGGGGATGGCGAAAGCCGGCTTCAACCTTCTGCCGGGCGAACACCCGATCATACCGGTCATGCTCGGCGATGCGCGCCTTGCACAGGACATGGCCGCCGCCCTGATGGATGAAGGCGTTTACGTCACCGGATTTTCTTTCCCCGTCGTGCCGAAGGGCAAGGCGCGCATCCGCACCCAGATGTGCGCCGGTCATTCGGACGAACAGGTCGATCGCACGGTCGCCGCCTTTACGAAAGTCGGCAAGGCGCTCGGCGTTATCTGACGCCGAAGCCGGAGGCGCGTCAGGTTACGTCGCGCGGCAGGATCATCGACAGTTTCGCCGCATAGGACTGCGGGAAGAGCCGCTGAATGAAGGATGCAATCTTCGCGTCCTTGCCGACAAGAACGCGCTTCTTGCCGCGCGCCGCGCCGTCAAGGATGATTTCCGCCGCACGCTCCGGCGTTGTGATCGCCGCCTTCTTGAACCGCGCTTCCAGTTGCGACTTGTCATGATAATCCGTCGGCATCACATCAATCGTCGCATTACGCACGATGCCCGTATCGACGCCGCCCGGATGAACGGAGGTGACGCGAACGCCTTTGTCCGCAAGTTCCTGCGCTATCGTCTCGGAAAATCCGCGCACGCCGAATTTCGACGCGCAGTAGTGCGCCTGCCCGCCATAGCCGATCAGACCGAACAGGCTCGAAATGTTGATGACGCCGCCGCGGGTCGCGATGAGCTGCGGCAGGAAGGCTTTCGTCATCCTGACGACGCCCCAGAAATTGACGTCCATGATTTTCTCGAAGGACGACAACGGCGTTTCCTCAAACGATCCGACGCGTGTGAGCCCCGCGATGTTGAATACGTAGTCGGCATCGCCAAGGCTTTCCTTGACGAGCGCCGCATAGGCGGCGATCGCATCGCCGTCGGAAACGTCTAGGCGATCGACGCGGATCCGGTTTGACGCCGGCGCGCCCATCATCTGGCGCGTTTCCTCAAGCCCGGCCTCGTTAACGTCAGAAATCGCCACCGCGGCGCCCGCCTGCGCGAGCTTGACGGCGACGGCGCGGCCGATCCCCGACGCGGCGCCGGTGACAACGCAAATCTTGTTTTCAAATATCGGGTTCATGCGCCCTCCTCGGCTTTTTGTCTCACCAGCCGGCGCGTCGGGCAAATGGGTTTGTCAGTTGCGAAGGCGGCTTCCGATTTCGTCCCAGTCGCGGCCGGGCGCCGTCGCAAGATAGGGGCGGTCGATGCTCGGCCCCGGCCGGTAGTCGCCGCCGTCGTCAAGCCAACGCGCCGCGCCGCCGAGCTCCGACAGCATCAACGCGCCGGCCGCATGGTCCCAGGGATTGATCCGGCTTGAAAACTTGAAGTCGACCTCGCCCCTGATCAGCTTCAGATAGGCGTAAGCCGCGCAATGGCCTGAACGCGAACACGTACGGTCTTTCAAATTGGCGACGATCCGGTCGCGCCATTCCGGCTTCAGCCAGCCTGTCGATCGGAGGTCGGTCGGCGTTTCCGTTTCCTGCGCTTTCACCCGCACCTGTTCGCCGCGCCAAAGGACCCCTTGCCCGCGCGCGCCGATGGCGCACTCGCCGAGCGGCGCGGCGAAAATCCAGGAAGCGAGCGTTTCGCCGCGCTCGACATAGGCGACGATCGTGCCGAATTCATCGACGTGGTTGACATAGTTTCGCGTGCCGTCGAGCGGGTCGACGATCCAGCAGCTGTCGGCGCTCCTGATCCTGTCGAGAATTGACGGGTCCGCCGCCGCCGCTTCCTCGCCGACAAAGGCCGCGCCGGGTGCGAAAGCGCCGAGCGCTTTTTCAAGGTCGCGTTCCATCGCCAGATCGACGATCGTCACAAGATCGGTCGGACTTTCCTTGGCGCGCACCGCATCCGGGTCCAGCCGACGATATCGCGACATCATTTCACGGTCGACGATCTCGGCGATCGCATCGCGGACACGCTCGACGTCAAACTTCATGCAATCCGCCGCTGCGCCGCCTCGTCGCCAGCGCGAAGCGCGGCATGGGGGAACAGCTTGCGGAACTGTCCCTGTGTTTTCCCTGTCAGCCGGACGTCGATCTCGACAAGCCCTTCGGCGGCGCGTTCGGCCAGCACGTCGCCATGAGAATGGAGCCAGGCGAGCGCAGCGCCGTCGGCTTGGTCGAGGGTCGCGCAATAAGTCTCGCGATCCATGGTGAGGAGGCGATCCATGATGGCGCAAAGATCGTCAAACCCCTCGCCTGTGACAGCCGAGACGGCGACGCGCAGCGGCTCGTCGACGGTCATCGCGGCCCGCGCCTGCGCGTGCCTTGTCGTCGCGACAAGCGCGAGCCTGTCTTCTTCGTCGAGAAGGTCGATCTTGTTCATCACTTCGATGACGGGGCGGTCGCCTTCCGCGCTGACGCCGAGTTCCTTGAGCACATCGATCACGTCTTCGCGCTGCGCATCCGCATCCGCATGCGCGCAATCGCGCACATGGAGTATAAGGTCGGCCTCGTTTACTTCTTCCAGCGTTGCGCGAAACGCCGCGACGAGCTGCGTCGGCAGATCGGAGATGAACCCGACCGTGTCGGACAGAATGACCCGCTGGCCGGAGGGAAGATCGATCGCCCGCATGGTCGGATCGAGCGTCGCGAACAGTTGGTCGCGCGCGACGACTTCGGCGCGGGCCAGCCGATTGAACAGCGTCGATTTGCCGGCGTTCGTATAGCCGACCAGCGCAACGACGGGATGCGGGGTCTTGCGCCGCTTCTCCCGCTGCAGCGTCCTCGTTCGCCGGACCTGCTCAAGCTTTTCGCGCAAGCGGTCGATCTTCACCTCAATGGCGCGCCGGTCGCTTTCGATCTGGCGCTCGCCGGGACCGCCCAGAAACCCGCGCCCGCCGCGCTGACGCTCTAGGTGGGTCCAGGACCGCACGAGCCGTGATTTCTGATAGGTGAGATGAGCGAGGTCGACCTGCAGTCGCCCTTCAGCGGTGCGCGCGCGCACGCCGAAGATTTCAAGGATCAGCGCCGTCCGGTCGAGGACCTTTGCGTTCCAGGCCTTTTCTAGGTTGCGGTGCTGCACAGGCGACAGCGCAGCATCAACGATGACGAGGCCGGGTCGCGGATCGCTCGCCTTCAGCTTCGCCGCAATCGCCTCAACCCGTCCGGACCCGATCAGCGTCGCCGGACGCGGATTTGAAACCAGCGCAACCTCGGCGAAGACCACTTTGAGATCAATCGCCTCGGCGAGCCCAATCGCTTCTTCAAGCCGCGCCTCAGGGCTACGCCGACGGTCATCGTCGGCGAATGCGACATGAATCACAAAGGCGGCGCCGAAATCGCGGACGCCGTCATCTTCGCCTTGATCGTTCAATGAGCCCTATTCGCTTTCTTCGCCATTCCACAGATTGATCGGCTGCGCCGGCATCACTGTTGATATGGCATGCTTATAGACGAGTTGCACCTGCCCCTCGCGCTTCAGCAGGACGCAAAAATTGTCGAACCAGGTGACAACGCCCTGGAGCTTGACTCCGTTCACAAGGAATATCGTCACCGCCACCTTGTCCTTGCGGACGTGGTTCAAGAAGACATCCTGAAGGTTTTGTTTTTTGTCGTTCATTGGAAGTCTCAGTCCCTTGACGATTTATTGCAGCGCACAACTCAATCTTGGCGCGAGAAGATGCCCGATGCAACCGGTTTCCTGACAATCGTCCTATCCGGAATTTCGTTCGACATAGGACTGACGCAGACGAAGCGCCGTCGCGCCCGGTTTTCCATCGCCGACTTTCGCGCCGTCAATGGCGATGACCGGCGTCACCAGATTCATCGCCGAAGTGATAAATGCTTCTTTGGCATTTTTTGCTTCGTCGACGGAAAAAGCCCGCTCGATGACGCGCAGTTGAAGCTCTTGCGCGCATTTCATGACGGTATCCCGCGTTATGCCGCCGAGAATTTCTTGCCCCAGCGGATGGGTGATGAGCGCGCCGTCCTTGTCGATGATCCAGGCGTTCGACGAGCCGCCTTCCGTCACCCGACCCTTTCGCACCAGCCAGGCCTCGGCTGAGCCCATCCGTTTCGCTTTCTCTTTTGCAAGGATATTCGGCAGCAATCCCACGGACTTGATATCGACCCTTCCCCAGCGAATGTCCGGCTCGGTGATGACCGAGACGCCCTTGACCGCGTTCGCGTTGAGCTTGCGCATGTCGAGGGGTTTTACGGTCATGACAAGCGAGGGACGCACCCCCTCAAGCGGGAACGGGTG
>JAGRED010000106.1 GCA_020446725.1 Parvularculaceae bacterium
CGCGATGCGGTCCGCCCGACCATCATCAGCAATTTAAGCGTTTTGACATCCGGCGCGAGCGACCCTTCGGCGCATGAACTTCTCTCGCATGAAACGCTTCGCCTGACATTCGACTATCTGCGTTGCGCCTTCGATATCGTGATCGTGATGAGCGCGCCGCTCGGCGCTGTCGCCGATGCGCAATTCGTCTGGGCCGCCGCGGGCGACGTCTTCATCGTTGTGCGCCGCCATGTCGATCGCCTTGAGGAGTTGAAGGCCATGAACGGCGCGCTTCGCCAGGTCGACGCCTCGATCATTGGCGCCGCGCTCGCCGGATAGGAGCGCAAGCGATGACGTCGCTTGTCGACAAGGCGCCGGATATCCAGAAGGAAGCGCTTCGACGCCTGCCGCTCATTGCGCTCGCTATCGGCGCGGGCGTTCTTTACCTGCCGGTCTATCTTGAATTCGCCGCCGGTCCCTGGCGCCGCGATGAAAACGCGCATGTGCTGATCATCATGGCGATTGCGATCGGGGCGGCGGCCGTGCGTCTCCAGTCGGAAGAATTTGCGCTGCGGCGGAGCGCCGGCGAACTCGGCGCAGGTTTCCTGCTTCTTGTCGCAGGCCTTGCGATGCTCGCCCTCGGGCGGCTCGCCGAGGCTGATCTTCTGCAGTCTGCGTCACAGACTTTCACCGCCGGCGGGATTGTCATCGCGCTGCTCGGCTGGCGCGGCGCCGCGCGGCTCTGGTTTCCGCTGGCGCTCACCTTTTATCTCATCATCTGGCCCGGCTGGGCGCTCGATACGCTGACAGCGCCGCTCAAGACTTTCGTTTCGCGCATCGTCAGCGACGGACTTTACGCGGCCGGCCTTCCGGTTGCGCATGCGGGCGCCGTCATTTCCGCCGGGCCCTATCAGCTGCTTGTCGCCGACGCCTGTTCGGGCATGAATTCGCTGATCGCACTGACGGCGGTCGGCGCGGTTTATCTTTACGCCGTGAAACACGGGGACAAGCGCGTCAACGCTGCCGTCCTCATATCGCTGATCCCGATCGCCGTCGCGGCGAATATTCTGCGCGTCGCCGCGCTTGTGCTCATCACCTACTTTCTCGGCTACGACGCCGGTCAGGGATTCATGCATGACGGCGCGGGGCTTTTGATGTTCTCCGTCGCGCTCGGCCTTGTCTTCATTGTCGATGCGCTCGCGCTTTTGGCGTTCGCGCAGAGGAGGCGGCGATGAGCGCGCATCATATCCGCGTCTTTTTCATTGCGCTGTTGATGGTCCTGACAAGCGCCGCGACCGCGGCGTTGAAACCGGCGCCGGCGCTCCATGCGACGGCGCCCGATCTCGATGCGATGCTGCCGGAACGGTTCGGCGACTGGGCGCGCATCGGCCTTTCCGATGCGGTCCTGCCCACGGAAACGGAACTTCAGGAAGGGGAAGCGGTCGCCTATCGCGCCTATCGCGACGATATCGGCCGCACGGTCACGCTCGTCGTCGCGTATGGACCGCCGCTCGGCGATTCGGTGCGCTTGCATCGCCCTGAGAAATGCTATGCGGCGCAAGGATTTGAAATCCGCAATCAGTCGCAGGCGGTGATCACGGCCGCAGGCCGCGCCGTGACGGTCGTCGATCTCGACACGCAAAGCCCGTCGCGTCGCGAGGCGGTCAGCTATTGGCTGCGCGACGGCGACGGCTTCACCGGTCGGGCGAGCGACAGCGCGTGGCGCCGGCTGCGCGCCGGGCTCTCGCGTCCGCTCGACGGCGCGCTCGTGCGCGTTTCGACGATCAACGCGCAATCGCCGCAATTCGATCTCAACCGTCGTTTCCTTGAGGAATTCTCCGCGGCGCTCTCGCCGGACGCGCGCGTTCTTCTTCTCGGAGAGGGGGCGGGCGCATGAATCACGAAAGCCGGTTCGGCGCCGTCATCGTCAATTACAATTGCGGGCCGCTTGCGATCGACGCCGCGCTGAGCGTCATCGGCGCCGGCGGGAGGGCGGCCGTCATCGTCGATAACGCCTCGCCGGACGGATCGGCCGACTACATTGATCGCGTTCTGCGCGGCGAGGCGGAGCATCAAAGCGTCGCGCCGCCGGCGCCGCTCGACCATGAAGCGCCGAACCTTCCAGACATCTCCTCGATCGCGCCGGGATCGGTGCGTCTCATTCGCTCCGGGCGCAATGGCGGCTTCGCCTATGGATGCAATACGGGGCTGAGGGCGTTGACGGCCGCTCCCGGCCTCGATCGCTTCCTTCTCCTCAATCCTGACGCGCTCATTTCCCGTCGCGCGCTCACGGCGTTCGCCGCCAGGCTTTCCGACGGCCGGGCAGGGCTTTGCGGCGCGACAGTCGTCGGCTTCGAAAGCCCGCATGCCGTTCAGGCGTTCGGCGGGGCGAGGCTGCATCCGCTTCTCCTCATTGGCGGGAATATCGGCGAGGGCGCGCGTTACGCCGATGCGCCGGACCGGGCGCAGACGGAATTGCAACTCAGCTATCCGCTCGGCGCCGCGATCGCTTTCCGTCGCGATTACCTCGCGCGCGCCGGATATCTCGATGAACGTTATTTTCTCTATTACGAAGAGGCGGACTGGGCGCTCTCCGGCGGACCGGCGAACCGGCCCGCCTGGGCGCCGGGCGCGGTCGTCTATCACCGGTACGGCGCAGCGTCGAAAAGCAAACGGGTCAACGCCGGCGAAGCATCGGACCGTTCGCCGCTTTCCGATCACCACATGGCGCGCTCACGTCTTCTCTTCGCGGCGAAGTGGCGGCCTTATCTTGCGCCTATCGCGGTCGCGGCGGTTTGCGCGCAGGCCGCGATGCGGCTGATGCGCGGCCGGCCGCAGAACGCCGCCGCGCTGATGCGCGCGATCCTTCCGGGTCGGCGGGAAGAAACTGACGCCGCGCGACTGGCGGCGGCGGAATAGCGCGGTATACGGAAGAAGAATTGCGCGCGCTTGTCGTTTGATGTTCCGGGCGATGATTGGTAATGGAGAAATCCCACTCCAGCCGGCGCGCCAATGACATCAAATCCGGACTATCGCCTCGCCCAATCGGCCCCGGAAGCGCCGACGACCCTTCCTCCCGCCACGCCGCCGGTCGATGAATCGGCGATTGACGAGCTGATCGGCGCGCAGGGGCTCTCCGATCGCATCAATCACATGATCGATTGGGTGAGGGACCAGCTCGGCTCGACCGACACGCTCATCCAGCTCGCCATCATCATCGTCGCGCTCGTTCCGGCGACGATCTTCGGCCCGCAGATCCGGAAACTGATCGTTGCGCAAGTCGCGCCGCGCGCGCCCTATGGCGTCTTGCGCCGTGCGGCGAATGCGTTCGCCCATATTGCGACGCCGATCGCCCTTTATCTCATATGGCAAGGCGCTTCGCTCGCGCTCAAGGCCGCGTCTATTTCGAACGGTCTTTTGAACGCCGGCGTCAGCCTTCTCGCCGCCTGGATCGTCCTCAGGCTCGTCACGCTGATCATCCGGTCGGCGTTCTGGTCGCGCGTCGCCTTTTTCCTCGTATGGCCGATCGCCGCGCTCGATGCGACGAACCTTCTCGATGACGCCATCCATTATCTCAACGGGGTTTCAATCCCGATCGGCGAGACGAGCGCCGGCGAGGCGCTCACTTTTTCCGCGCTCGACGTCGTGCGCGTCATCTTTATCTTTTCAGCGCTCTTCTGGATCACAAGCGTCGTCAACCGGTTTCTCAAGAGCCAGATTTCGGCGGTCGATGAATTGACGCCGTCGCTGCAGGCGCTCCTCATCAAGATTCTCGACGTGCTGATGCCGGCCGCGGCGTTCCTGATCGCGCTGCAAATGGTCGGGTTCAATTTCACCGCGCTGGCGATTTTCGGCGGCGCGATCGGTCTCGGCATCGGTCTTGGTCTCCAGCGCACGATTTCGAATTTCTTCGCCGGCTTCACGCTGATCGCCGACAAGTCGATAAAACCTGGCGACGTCGTCGAGGTCGGGTCGACATTCGGCTGGGTCACCGAAATGAACGCGCGCTACGTCACCATCAAGACGCGCGACGGCAAGGCCCATCTGATGCCGAACGATCGCTTCATTGAAGAAGGCGTCATCAACTGGTCGCATTCCGATCGCGTCGTCCGGCTGCATGCGGCGTTCGGCGTTTCCTACGCCGTGCGCGATCTTCGCGCCGTCGCCGGCGCGGCGCAGGAGGCTGCGTTGACCGTTCAGCGCGTGCTGAAGACGCCGTCCCCGCGCTGCAATCTCGTTGAGTTCGGCGACAATTCAGTCAATTTCGACCTCAGATTCTGGATCAACGATCCGGCGAACGGCGTCGCCAATGTGACAAGCGACGTGATGATGGCTGTCTGGGACCGCCTGCATGAGCTCGGCATCGAGATTCCCTACCCGCAGCGCGACATCCACATCAAAAGCTGGCCGCCCGCCGGGCCGCCGCAGGCGCTTCCGAACGCTCAATCGTGAAGGAAAGCGACTTTGTCAGCGGCAGTCCCGTCCTGTATAGTATCTGACGGGCCGGGTGGATCATCCGGGACGGGGCATGGTTGAGGAGAATTCTATGTTTAGGACGGTGATCGCGGCGGGACTTGCGCTTTTTCTCGCAGCATGCGCGACGTCGACGCCCTATGGGCCGGCGACCGGCGACAATCCTTACGGGTTCAGCGATCAGCGGATCGAAAACAATCGCTTCCGCATCGTCTTTCGCGGCAATTCCGCGACGACGCGCGAGACGGTCGAGACCTATCTGCTTTATCGCGCGGCCGAACTGACGGTTCAGAACGGGTTCGATTATTTCGTCGTCACCGAGCAGGATACCGAGGCGAACAAACGCTATTCTTCCTCGCCCAACCCCGCTTTCTACGGCCGCTATGGGTACGGATACGGGCCTTATTGCTGCGCGTTTCCCTATTACGCCTATGGCTGGGGATGGGGCTCGCCCTACAATGATTACACGACGCGCGAATACACGCGTTATACGGCGATCGCTTTCGTGACGATGCACAAGGGTGAAAAGCCCGCGGATGATCCGCAGGCCTTTGACGCAAAGTCAGTGATCGACAATCTCGGCGGCTATGTCGTCAGCGAGCCCGCTTCCTGAGGCTCAGACGGCGCGAAGTTTCGGCGCGGGATTGGCGTTTGGGCCTTTCTCGGCGCTGACGCGTTCGTAAACGGCGACAAAGCCGCGCGGCGTATGGCGAAGCACGACGGCGCGCTGGCGTCCGACATGGATCGCGGAGCCGACGGCGGGTTTTCTAGGTGATTCAACGGAAACCCCGTCGACCGATTGGTCAAGAACGCGTACGAACAGCGAGCCGCCATCAGGCAGTCGGCAGACCATGCGCTGTTCGGCGCTCGGATGACGCGGCGCTGACCGGCGATCGCCGAGGCCGGCGGCGAAATTCGGGTTTGCGTTCAGCATCAGCTGCTCGGTCAGCATCGTGCGGCGCCGGCGCGACAACAGGAAGGACAGCGCAAAGCCGTCCGGGAAGGTGCGCGCGATGCGGCCTTCGATGACATCGAGCCCGCTGACATAGATGACCGCCGCGTCGCCCTTCACGACTTCAGCGTCAACCATGACGCAAAGGTCGCCCGGCGAGATGTTGATCAGCCGGCCGTCATATTCATCAATGCCGTTGACGATGATCCGGGCCGGGAGATCGAGCGGGACCCGGCGGTAGCGGCGTTGCTCTGTCTTGGTGATTTTCATTACAGCTTCAGTCGTTGCCACGGCGCAGTTGGTGCAGGCTACGTGCCGCCGCTCAAACCTTCGCTAAACGGACGGATAAAACTTTAGGATTCGGCCCTGTTCGCCTCGGAAATCCGTCGCTTTCATGGTTAAGCGGGCGTTTCTTCCTTAACGGCGCGTCGCGCGAGACCGGCGTTCCGTCGCAAGGCGCGGCCCGCAATCATTGCGCGAAAACGGCACACGGGCCTATCGTGCCGGCCCTGTATGGATGCCGCATCGGCCGCCTTCGCCGCCGCATGCGCCTGAGGAGGATCCTTAATGCTGAAAAAGATCGCCATGGCCGGCCCCGCGGCCGCGCTGATGCTGGGCGCTGCGGGCGCGAAATCGGTCGAAGACCCCAATCTCTGGCTCGAAGAGGTCGAGAGCGAAAAGGCGCTCGACTGGGTCAAGGCGAAAAACGCCGAAACGCTCGGCGCGCTCGAAGCAGATCCGCGCTTCCAGCCGATGTATGAAGAAGCCAAGGCGATCCTCAATTCGACAGCGCGCGTGCCGGACGGCGAGATCCACGCGGGCTTTGTCTACAATTTCTGGCAGGACGCCGATCATGTGCGCGGCCTCTGGCGCCGCGCCGCCGTCAAATCGTACCGGACGGGCTCGCCGAAATGGGAAACCGTCATCGATTACGACAAGCTAGCGACGGATGAAGAGCGCAACTGGGTGTCAGGCTCGCGCGTATGCCTGTCCCCGGCCTATGTACGCTGCATGGTCGAACTCTCGGACGGCGGCAAGGACGCCGGCTACTGGCGCGAATTCAACACCGACACGAAATCGTTCGTGGACGGCGGCTTCACGCTTGATGAAGGCAAATCGAACTTCGCCTGGATCGACGAAGACACGCTGCTGGTCGGCGCTGATCTCGGCGAGGGCTCGCTCACATCATCCGGCTACCCGAAAGCGGTGCGCGTCTGGAAGCGCGGCGCGTCGATCAACGAGGCGCCGACGTTGGCGGAAGGCGCGGAATCGGATGTCGCCGTCTTTCCGGCGACGGATCATGACGAAAGCGGCGCGCATGTCTTCGCGATCCGTGCGGTCGATTTCTTCGGCCGCGAATTTCATTATGCGCTGAACGGCGAAGGCGCGCCGGCGAAACTTCCGCTGCCGCAAAAGTCGGACCTCTTCGGCGTTCTCGACGGGCGCGCGATTTTTCTCATTCGCGAAGACTGGACCTATCGCGACGTCGCCTATCCGTCGGGCGTTCTCATCGCCTATGATCTGAAATCGGGCGAGGCGGAGATCGCCTTCGCGCCGAACGCAAACCAGGCGATCGACGACAACAGCGTTTCCATCGGCAAGACCGACATGATCGTCCGCTACCTCGACGACGTGTCCGGCAAGGCCGCGCGGCTGAAGCGCAATAAGAAAACGGGCGAATGGGCCTTCACGCCGATCGACTTGCCGGCGAACGGCGTCGTCAAGATCATCTCGGCTGGCGGCGGCACGGATGACGCCATTCTTTCCTACGAAAGCATGACGACACCGAACGCGCTCTATTACGTCACGGCGAAAAACAAAACGTCGAAGATCATGGAAGCGCCGGCCTTCTACGATGCGACCGGCGTCGTCGTCGAACAGCGCTTCGCGACATCGAAAGACGGAACGAAAGTTCCCTATTACATCATGGCGAAGGATTCGGTCCTCAAAGCCGGGAACGCGCCGACGGTGCAATACGGCTATGGCGGCTTCCTGAACCCGATCCTTCCCGTTTATTACGAGGACCCCTCCCGCCCGCAGCATGGCGCGCTAGCCGGCAAGATGTGGGTCGCTCGCGGCGGCGTGCTCGTTCTTTCCAATATTCGCGGCGGCTCGGAATACGGCCCGGACTGGCACGCGGCGGCGCTGAAGGAAAACCGTCAGAAGTCGTTCGACGATTTCATCGCAATCTCGGAAGATCTCATCGCAACGGGCGTCACGAGCCCTGAAAAACTCGGCGCCATCGGCCGTTCCAATGGCGGTCTCCTGATGGGCGCGATCCTGACGCAGCGTCCCGAACTCTATGCGGCGATTGATTGCGGCGTGCCGCTTTTCGACATGAAGCGCTACAACAAGCTTCTCGCCGGCGCATCGTGGATGGCCGAATACGGCAATCCCGACATTCCGGAAGAATGGGCTTACATCTCGCAATATTCGCCTTACCAGAACCTCAAAAAGGGCGTCGATTATCCGAAGGTTCTTTTCTACACGTCGACCAAGGATGATCGCGTTCACCCCGGCCACGCCCGCAAGGCGGTCGCACGGATGACCGAGCTTGGTCATGCGCCCTACTATTACGAAAATATCGAGGGCGGACATGGCGGCACGGCGAACCAGGACCAGCTCGCTCACCGCACGGCGCTCGAATACGCCTATTTCGCCCATATGCTGATGGGTGAAGAGTAATCCATGTTTGTCATGCGTATTTTCACCGCGCTGCTTGCAGGTATTTTCGCAATCGGCGCGGCGAACGCGAAAGAGCCGGACCCCGCGACCATTGAAGAGGTCGCCGCGGCGACGGCAACGCTGAAAGAGTGGACTTCGGCCTTTCAGGCGGGCGATTATCGCGCGCAATGGCTGCTGACCGACGCACGCATTCGTCACTGGCACGACAGGAAACGCTGGAAAGGCTGGATGACGAAGGCGGCGCGACGCGACGGCGCGCTTCTTTCATACGAGATTGAGGCGGCGGCGCCCGCCCGCGCCGCAGACCTTCCTTGCACCGAGATGGGGCACTGTTTTCGCGAAGGCGTCAAATACGTGATCTTCCTGATACGGAGCGACTATGAGATCGCGGAACCCGCACAGCCGGAATTCGCCGTCATGGCGTATTCGGACGAAGGCTGGCGTTTCGGCGGGGGAAGCTTCCTCAACCGGCCGATGGGCGAAACATCCGTCATCATGACCGTCCAGGATGAGCGGCGATACAAGCCCGGCTTCTCGGTCCGCCAATAGGCTTTCGGGGTTTTCATTCCCTTTCGAGCTTGTATGCTCCCCCTCGGCGCGGCGGCGATAATCGGAGGCGGGAAGAATGGGGTGGTGGTTCGGAACCAAGCTGTGGAAACGCGTTTTTCTGGGTTTGATTCTGGGCGTCGCCTTCGGGCTCTTCATCTCGCAATCGATGGATGCGGCCGCGGCTGAAAAATTGCTGACTGATCTCAAGATCGTCGGCGACATCTTCATCGCCTCGATCCGCCTGGTCATCATTCCGCTGATTTTCCTGACCCTCGTCGCCGGCGTTTTGGCGCTAGGCGACCCGGCGAGGCTCGGCACGATCGGCCTCAAAACAATCGCGCTTTATCTGGCGACGACGTTTTTCGCGAACATCATCGGCCTCATCATGGGGTCCGTCTTCCGGCCCGGCGCCGGCGTTGATCTCGGCGCCGCCGCGCCGAAAACCGTGTCGACGGAATCGGCGGGACTTCTTGACCGGCTCGCCGCGATGGCGATGAAAAACCCGTTCGAGAAATTTCTCGCCTTCGAGCCGATGACGCTCGCCCTGACGGCGATCCTTATCGTCGCTGCTATCGTCGCGGCGATGCGATCGGTCGGCGCCGGCGAGAAACGTTCCCTGTCCGGCATTTTGTTCGTCGCTCTCTTTGCGCTCGGCGTCGCAGCGTCGTCAGGCGACATCCTGGTCGTCATTTTCTTCTCGCTCGTTCTCGGCGTTGCGTTCCTTTTCATGGGCGCCGCCGGCGCGCCCGCCGCGCGCTTTTTCGCCTACGCCTCCGACAAGGTGCTTGTCGTCACGCAATGGATCATGGAGCTTGCGCCGTTCGGCGTTTTTGCGCTCATCGCCTGGGTCGCCGGCACGAGGGGGTTGGAGACGTTCACCGCCGTTTTCATGCTGGCGATCGCCGTCTATCTCGGCTGCTTCCTCCATATGGGGATTGTCTATGGCGGCATCATCAAATTCGGTCTGAAACTTCCTTTCATCAATTTCTTCCGCGGCATTCTCGATGCGATGATGGTCGCCTATTCGACCTCTTCATCCTCGGCGACGCTTCCCGTCACCATCGCCAGCGTCCGGAAGAATCTCGGCGTGTCGAAATCGGTCGCGGGTTCGGTGCTGCCGCTCGGCGCGACCATCAACATGGACGGCACGGCGCTCTATCTCGGGATTGTCGCGCTCTTCACCGCCCAGGCCTTCGGCTATACGCTTGAGCCGCAGCACTATCCGCTGATCGCGCTGACTGCGGCGCTCGTCTCGATCGGCGCCGCCGGCATTCCTTCGGCTTCGCTCTTTCTCCTTGCGACCGTCCTTCAGGTCTTCGGGGTGACGCCGGAACACACCGCGCTCGTCGTCGGCTTCATTTTCCCCTTCGACCGCGTGCTCGATATGATGCGCACCGTCGTCAATGTGACAGGCGACGCGACGGTCGCGACGACCGTTGCAAAATGGGAAGGCGAGCTCGACGAGGACGTTTTCCGGTCGAAAGCGGTGGTGTAAGCGCACCTATCTGCGGCGAATATTTACCAAACATCCCTACAGCAGAGCATAAGATTCAGTCGGCCCTGTTTTTGCACCACGGCCCCTCGCTACGTCTGTCCATTTTGCATGC
>JAGRED010000107.1 GCA_020446725.1 Parvularculaceae bacterium
AGCAGGCCATTTACCGCTCGGGGCACAGCACTTCTCCATTTATGCGCGTGAACGAGAGGGTCGCTTCTTCGTTCGCGAGCTTTAAAACCAATGTCATCTTGTCGTCGGTCAGGTTTTCGATGCGCGCGGAAATTTCCGACGTATCTTCCGTCCAGGCGAACGTCGCATCGCCCGTCGCGCGCCAACGGGCGACGCGATAGGTTTCGTAACAGGAATCCATGATTAGCGATCCGTCCGCCAGGAAGATGCGGAAAGACCCGGGCGCCGCCGCGGGGTCATCCTGCGCCCATGCGACATTCGCGAACCGCTCCGTCGGCGCAGGCTCAAACGCGGCATCCGGCGAGGCGGCGCCGCCGCCTTGCGCGCAGGCGGAAAGCAAGAAAGCGAGAGAATAAAAAACCCTGCGCATCCGAGAGCGGTTCTTTCCTATTTACGCGCGCACAGGACAGGCGCGGCGCGGCCGCGGGCGAAGCTGATCGCGCCGGTTCCGTCCGCAGCATCCGCGACAAATACGGACAATTTGCCGTCGGAGAAAATTTTACCGCTATCGGCAGACGGCGTCAGCGGCAGCATGACCGTTGTCTTGTCCGGGAAAGTGACAAAGGCGCCGCCGGCTTCGATCGCGACAAGCAAGTCCTCGCCGCCGCAGCCAAAGGGAACTTGCGGCGGGGTGATGATCATGCCGCCGCCGCCCGTTCCGGCCGCCTTGTCGTCCGTCGCCGTCATCTGTTGCAGGTTTACGTCCACAGGCACGCCGGCCTCGACAGGCGTATGCGCTGTCGTCATGTAAAGGAGGGTCTCGCCGGAAACCACCTGAACGAAAATGGAAAGCCGCGCGTCCGGCCTGATCAGCGACCGCGGCGCGCTGAGAATGAAATTCGCCGGCAGGCGTTCGAGAGGCATGTCGTCGCTGGCGATCACCTGGGCGGCGATATCCGCTTTCGCGACATCGCGAAGCTGAATGCGCGCAATCGTTCCCGGCGGCAGCGCGACTTCCTTTCCGGCGAGCAGGATGCCGCGCGCATAGAACTGCGCCGCCGGACCTTTTTCATCCGCGAGCGCCGGATTTTCACGCACGGCGATGGCGCGCGCGCGAATTTCG
Organism: Parvularculaceae bacterium; assembly: GCA_020446725.1. Taxonomy (GTDB): domain Bacteria; phylum Pseudomonadota; class Alphaproteobacteria; order Caulobacterales; family Parvularculaceae; genus Amphiplicatus. Next base: position 1,103 of record JAGRED010000107.1, read on the forward strand.
GTTCCGGTGCGCCCGGCGCTGCGAATTTCATGTTCGTCCGGTTCGCTCGCTTCGCCGTTGACCGTTTTCGATCCGCTGACATAACGCCCGTTTTCGAACCGGAGCGTCGTAAGGCTCTCATACCAGCCGTCCGACGGCGCCCCGGCGGATGAAAGCTGGCGCGACCATTTTTCATGGCCGACAAGGGCGTCGCCCTCGTAGAAATGCGCGACCCGGCTTTCTCCATATTCGCCGAGATCCACCTGCTCGAACACGGCGGCCGGCGCGTCGCCGTCAAAGAAGGCGACATAGGTCGAAGAGGCGTCGCCCGCCGCATAGCGCCCGTTGATCCAGGGAAGCAGGCTAATCCGGGATTTGATCGCAGCGACCGCGTCATCCGTATCAATTGTTCCGACCGTTTCGGTGATGCGCGGCGTTTTCGCGGCGCTCGCGTCAACAGACGCCGCGGCAGCCGCCGCGGCGCCGTCCGGCGCCTTCTCTGTTTCCTTAGCGCAACCGGCGAGAAGGACGGCGCCGAGTGCAAGCGCGATGGTGAGAGCCCGCATGCCTATTCCCCTTCGCTTGATGCTAGTGCGCCGCCGGCGTCAACAGAACGAGTTCCGCGCCGGACGCATCGACGATCGCCTTCCCGGCGCCGCTGTCGATTATTCTCTGGGCGGACTGAAGCGCCGTCATCAGGCGGGCGTCCTGTTTCACAAGGCTCGCCGTGCAGGCTTTTTTCGTGCCCGCGGCGTGCTCGCTGAAACTGATAACGTCAGGCCCGCCGAAGGCGTAACCGCCCATGAAGCGATTGCACCCGCCGGTGAAGGCGACGCGCGCGCCGTCCGTAAACGCGATTGAGGGCGTGTCGCCGCCGGCGTTTTCCGCAACGGGCGTTCCGTTGATGCTGACGATCTCCCAGGAGGTGCCAGCGAGCTGGACCACGGGAGCGGGCTTCGTCGCGATCGGCGACGGTTTCGTTTCCGGGCGCTGCGGCTGCGTCGCGCTCATGCAGCCGGCGGTCGCGACAAGCGCGGCGGTTGCGAGAAAGTTCATCTTCATGTCGGGCTCCATTTTCATGCGGCGTGTGAAATCAATTGAAGGCGATTTTCCGGCGAAAAAGAGAGGACGGCGCGAAACGCGCCGTCCCCGGAAGGGCGATCGCCGGGTCCCCCAGGCTGGCTATTTCGGCTGTTTTTCGGGACCGACCGGGCGAACCGACCGGACCTGACCCCAAAAACCGGCTTCACGCACATCCGTGCAGACGTCCGAAACGCGCTTGCACGAGCCCTGATAATTTTCCTGCGAGCAGAATTCCCATTCGCCGGAATGAACGCGCACGGAACGCACGGGATAGTTCATGTCGGCGACGGCGCGCGTCGTACTGTAGGCGGGACCGTCGCACCCACGCTGCGCATGGAACGCAGCCGAACCCTTGGGCTGTTCCGGCGCCTCAGCGGCAATCGGACGAAGGGACTTCACCCGTTCCGCCATGCCGATGGCGCCGAGATGAGGCGCGCTGGCGTCAAGCGTCTTGCAATCGCCGCGGAAATGCTCCTTCGAGCAGATTTCCCAGCGCCCGCTTTTCACGCGGAATGACCTGATCGGAAACCCGTCCCATTTTTCATAGGCCTTGGCCGTGAAGACCGCCGGGCCGGAAAATTCATAATCGCTATAGAAAATCGCTTCAGCGCGCGCGGCGGCTTTTTCATTGAGCTTCACCGAGCGCACCTGCCCCCAGAACTGAACGTCGCCAAGATTGAAGCAGCCTGCTTTTTCGATAGCGACGCAGTTGGCGTAATTGGAGTTGCGGCAGATTTCCCAATCGCCGTCAGACACTTTCACCGACGACACCGGATAATTCACATCCTCGTCCGAGACCGTCGTCGACAGCGCCGGGCCTTCGCAATTGTCATCGACATGCAGCGCGATCGTCGCCGCATTCGCGCAGCCGAGCATGATCGCGCCGGCGCTCATGGCGCCTGCAATGAATTTGTGAGCCGTTCCGGCCATAGCTTTCCCTCTGATTGCGCGTTGCACGCTTTTTCTCGCCGCGATTGGGCGAATGCTTGATGAAATCAAGGCGCGATACGCAACAAGCGCCGAAGGAAACTATTAACGTGAAAGCGACGCGAGTCTGTCAGCAATCCGACACCCCGACCTGCGCAATCAGCGCGCCATTCTTGCGATTTGCATCAAGCCCGGCTTGTCGAGAATTTCAATCTGGTTGTAGGATTTTCGGATCAGCCCTTGCTGCTCAAGCTGGCCGAGCATGACATTCGTATCTTGCCGGTTCGACAGGATCGCCGTGGCGAGCATGTCCTGGGAAAGACCGCGAATGGGGTGCGACGGGCCGTCTTCGTACCAGGGCGATTGGCTGAAATCGAGAAGGCGGAAAGCAAGCCGCTCGATCGCTTTCATATGCGCCGTGTTCGTCAGGTAGAGATAAATCTTGCGCAATGAGCTCAACTGCGGCGCAAGCAAATACATGTACCGCTCGGACTTTGCGTGAAACTGTTCGCGGATGAGCGGAAGCGGCACGAAGAAAATCGTCGAATCGATCGAGGCGAGAACATCGAACGTGTAGGGACGACCGTCGGCGCAGGCGAGAAATCCGACCCAGTCCGGCGCGTGATAAACGGCGAGAACGATGGATTTGCCGTCGCTGTTTTCCGCTTGCGAATGCGCCTGGCCGGCAAGCATGCCAAACAGGCCGGAAACCTTGTCGCCCTGCCGAAAGAGATACTGACCGCGCTTGAACCGCTTGATGAAGCCGCCCTTCAAAATCGTCTCGCGAAGCGCGGGTTCAAGCCCGGCGAACCAGCGCTCGCCTTCAAGCGCATCTGAAACGGAATAGCTTTCGCTCGAACCTTCCGGCATCTCGGCCTGCATCCCCCTCAATTTCTTCAATGTCGGAATTCCGACATTCCTTCTTGCGCACCGCAAACTGAATGCGGAATTCATCCGCAATGCGACAACCGCAACACGTGCTGCGCGTGTGGATATTCTTATGCTTTCGAAAGCCGATGCAAGGGACGACGCCGCAATTTCACGATTGAGGCCGGCCGCGCGTCGCTCCATCAAGGAAAAGAACTCAAGGGAGAAATGTCCAATGCGCGACATGTTGACTGCGGCGGCAGCCCTGCTGCTTCTAGCCGCTTGCTCAAACAACACCGCTTCGACAACGCAACCGGAGCCGGCAGACAATGATTTGAAGACTGACAATGCGCCCGCTGAAATTCCGAACATTCCGAGCGATGCGATGGCGACGGCCGAAGGCCCCGCTTTTAGTTGCTTCGGCGCAGGACCTTATTGGTCTGCGAAAATCGATGGCGGCGCCCTCACCTTGCGGTCGCCGCTTTTGCCGGACCCAGACGGCGCGATTTTTTCCGGCGAATGGGAAGACGCATCGAGCGACGCTAACCTCATCTGGAAAGCGGACGACGACGGACGCATGCTGACAATCGAGCGCGAAAGCTGCATCGCCGATTCAGGCAATGAACACGCCTATCGCACGAACGTAGCCGCGTTTCTTTCCGGGGCCGACAGCGCGGAAGGATGTTGCAATCTCAGCGAGAACGACAAATGAGGCGCCGCCGCACTCGGAAACCGGATGACGCGCGCCGCGGATCGAAACCGAACCGCAGGAAAATGCGGACCCGTTTTCGCGCACCACATGATCTGAATGAGGCTGGTGCGCTTA
>JAGRED010000108.1 GCA_020446725.1 Parvularculaceae bacterium
GACTCCGAGGTCAGCGCCGACGGGCAGGTCATCACCTCAAACGTCAACTCGGCGATCGGTGCGGCGCCGACCATCGTGCCGGGCGGCGGGTTCATCGTCGATGGACGCAATCTGCAAGGTCAGTCGAACCACCTCTTCAATCTTCAGTTCGGCTATGAAGACCTTGAGCTCAACTCGCGGGCGACCTTCCTCGTGAACTGGGCGTCAAAGCGCATCCGTCAGACGGAAAACCTGATCACGGGTCAGCCCGCGGTCATCGAACGTCCGCCGATCACGCTCGACTTCGTGTGGAGCCGTGAGCTCGACACCTGGGGCGGCGGCTGGGAAATCGGCTTCAAGGTCCGCAACATCCTCGGCGACGATTATGATGCGACCCAGACCTTCAATGACGGCACGGTGGCGCTGTTCGACACCTACAGCCTCGGCCGCGAGATTTCGGCCAGCGTGAAGAAGGTCTTCTAGACCGGCCTTTTTCATCAACGACTACCTGTTATAAGAACGCGGCCCGATTTTCGGGCCGCGTTTTTCATTGCGGCAAGCCAGCCGTGCGCCGCCAGGCGGGAGTAGGGATGATGGGTCGATTTGCCGGAAAAGCCGCAGCAACCGGATTGGCGGTTTTCCTTCTCGCCGCGGCGGCGCCGTTCCTTCGCGCCGACGCCGGCGCGGCGGACGCGGTCGTGACCATCAACCCGGTCGAACGGTTTCAGACGATATCCGGCTGGGAAGCGACGGCCGAGATGGGCGGCGAATACGACCTGACGAAACCGCCGCCCTGGTCGGCGGAGGTGATCGACCGGGCGGTCGATGAGGTCGGCATCAACCGGATCCGCCTTGAGGCGACGTCGGGCATTGAAAGCGACGCGAACGCATGGCGGCGGCTCGTTTCGCGCGAAATCGACATGAATGTATGGCGCCCGCTTCGCTATGAAACGAAGAACGACAATGACGACCCCCATGTCATCAATCCCGACGGTTTCGATTTTTCCGAGCTCGACTGGCGGACCGAAACGGTCGTGCTGCCCTTGATGCGAAAGCTCGGCGAACGCGGCGAACGCCTCTACGTCAATCTCTGCTATGTTTCGTTTTTGAATGTCGGAAAGAACCTTCACTACGATCATGACGATCCTGAAGAATACGCCGAATTCATGCTGGCGACGTTCCAGCATCTCAAGGAAAAGTACGATCTCGTTCCCGACGCCCTTGAGGTCATTCTTGAACCGGACCTGACGCCGTTCTGGTCCGTGAACGGAGGGAAGCGAATCGGCGCCGCCATCGAGGCGACCGCGCAACGGCTCGACGCTGCCGGGTTTCATCCCGAGTTCATCGCGCCGTCGGTGACGAATATGTCGAAGGCGCCCGGCTATATTGACGGCATCATGAAGAACAAGACGGCGCGCGAGCGCATCGCGGAGTTCTCATACCATCGTTATCGGGGGGCGACGCCCATCGCGCTCGCCTCCATCGCGGCGAAGGCGAAACGCTATTCCAAGCGCACCTCGATGCTCGAATATTGGGGCGGCAAGGGTAAGCCTGAAATCCTCCATGCCGATCTCAAGGACGGCATGAACAGCGCGTGGCAGGCGAGGGCTCTCGCCGGCTATTTCTCGATCAAGAAGAACCCGAACGGCTATGTCGCGAAGCTGAACAAGGACACGCATTTCAACCGGCTTTATTTTCAGGCGGCGCGCGCCGGCTGGACGCGCATCGGCGCCGATACGAGCAACGCGGAATTCGATCCCGTCGCCTTCCAGTCCCCCATGGGCGAGGGATCGATCGTCATCCAGGCCGCGCGCGCCGGCGAAGTCGATGTGAAAGGCCTGCCGCCCGGGCGATATCAGATTGAAGTCGCGCTCGACGGTCTCGTCCTTCGAACGGAGGCGGCGGAAACGCGCGATGGAAACGTCAGGATCGTCTTTCCTGCGAAAGGATACGGCTCAATCCGTCCGGCGAGGTCTTGATGCTCTGCGCGCCGCGCCGCAAAGTGTTAACCTTGCGGCGATAAGGATGGCTTGTAAGAGCGGTCAGGGCGCGAGGCGGAAATGAAGTGCGTCATACTCGCGGGCGGTTTGGGCACGCGACTTAGCGAAGAAACGACGCGGATTCCAAAGCCGATGGTCGAGATCGGCGGGCGTCCGATTCTCTGGCACATCATGAAGCTGTACAGCCATTGGGGCGTTAACGATTTCATCGTGTGCCTCGGCTATCGCGGCTATGTCATCAAGGAATATTTCGCGAACTACCCGCTCCACAATTCCGACATTTCCGTCAATCTTGGAACGGGCGAAGTTGAAATCATGCGCGCCCAGTCGGAGCCGTGGCGCGTCACGCTGATCGACACGGGCGAGACTTCGATGACGGGCGGACGCTTGCGCCGCGTCATGCCGCTGCTTGAGCGCGAGAAAACATTCTGCATGACCTATGGCGACGGCGTCGCCGATGTCGACATTCCCAGGCTCATCGACTTTCACAAGGCGCATGGGCGACGCGCGACCGTAACGGCGGTGCCGCCGCCGCGCCGCTTCGGCCAGCTTGAAGTCGACGGCGATCGCGTCGCCTCCTTCATTGAAAAGCCGATCGGCGACGGCGGGCTAATCAATGGCGGCTTCTTCGTTCTGTCGCCGGAAATTGGCGCCTATCTTGAGGATGATCAGACCATCTGGGAGCAAAAGCCGCTGCAACGGCTCGCGTCCGACGATCATTTGCGCGCGTTCCGTCATAATGGTTTCTGGCAACCGATGGATACGCTGCGCGACCGCAACGAGCTTGAGGACCATTGGGCGACCGGAAAGGCGCCCTGGAAACTCTGGACATAACTCTGGACATAACTCTGGGCATGACCTTGGGCATGAAAGCGGAATTCTGGAAGGGCCGGCGCGTGCTCGTCACGGGCCATACGGGCTTCAAGGGCGCATGGCTCGCGCTCTGGCTCGACAACCTCGGCGCCAGGGTGAGCGGATTTGCGCTCGCGCCCGAGACAGAGCCCAATCTCTGGCGACTGCTCGATCTTGACGCGCGCGTGCATTCAAGGATCGCCGACATCTGCGATCGTGCGGCTGTCGCGCGCGCGCTCGACGAAGACAAACCTGAAATCGTTTTTCACCTCGCCGCCCAATCGCTTGTTCGCCGTTCCTATCGCGAGCCTGAAGAGACGTTCGCCGCGAATGTCGGGGGCGTCGTCACGCTGCTGCACGCGATCAGCCAAGCGCCTTCAGTGAAGGCGACCGTCATCGCGACCTCCGACAAGTGCTATGAAAATCTTGAAGAGGATCGACCGTTTACGGAAGAAGACCGCTTCGGCGGGCGCGATCCTTATTCAGCTTCAAAGGGATGCGCCGAAATAGCGGCCGCCGCCATGCGGCAGAGCTTTTTCGCGCCCTATCGGAAAGACGGCGCAAGCGCGCGCATCGCGACGGCGCGCGCCGGCAATGTGATCGGCGGCGGCGACTGGTCCGAAGACCGCCTCGCGCCGGATATCGTCCGCGGATGCCTCGGCCCGAAGGCGCAGACGATCATCCGATCGCCGCGATCAGTTCGCCCGTGGCAGCACGTGCTCGAACCGTTGCGCGGCTATGTCATGCTTGCAGAACGTCTCGCAGACGGCGCTGATGTCGACGGCGGTTGGAATTTCGGTCCCGACGAAAAAGATGCGCGCACGGTGCTTGAAGCGGCGACGAAACTCGCCGCCTCGCTCGGGCGAGGAAAGATCGTCGTTGAAGAAAATCCCGACGCGCCGCATGAAGCGAAATTGTTGCGGCTTGATGCGGGAAAAGCGATCAAGTCGCTCGGCTGGCGCCCGGCGCTCGGCTTTGACGAGGGTATTGAGATGACGGCGGCATGGTACCGCGCGCATCATGACGGCGCGAATGCGCGCGATCTGACCTTGCGGCAGATCGAAGATTACATGCGAAAGGCGTCGTGATGACCGGATCGCTCAAACCGGCGGGCCGATGCAGGCTTTGCGATGCGCCGCTCGAACAAACGCTTGTCGATCTCGGCCTGTCGCCGCTCGCCAATTCCTATGTGCGGGCCGAACGTGCCGGCATTCCCGACAATTTCTACCCCCTTCATGCGCGGGTCTGCGGAAACTGCTTCCTCGTTCAGGTCGATGACGTCGTCCCGGCGGGCGAGATCTTCAACAGCGAATACGCCTATTTTTCATCCTTTTCCGAAAGCTGGCTTGACCATTGCCGCCGCTTCGCCTCGGCGGCGGTCAGCCGTTTTCGTCTCGGCCCCCAATCGCTTGTCGTCGAAATAGCCTCGAATGACGGCTATCTTCTCCAGTATTTCGCCGAAGCCGGCGTGCGCGTGCTCGGCGTCGAACCGGCGGCGAATGTCGCCGCCGCAGCGGAAGCGAAAGGCGTCAAGACGCGGGTTGCGTTTTTCTCTGAAGAGCTCGCGAAAAAGTTGCGCGCCGAAGGCGAAGCGCCCGATCTCATCTGTTCCGCGAATGTGCTCGCGCATGTGCCGGACATCGCCGATTTCGCGCGCGGCGTTGCGGCGCTGCTGACCGGCGAGGCCGTCTATACCGTCGAATTCCCTCATTTGTTCAACATGATCGAGCTCGTCCAGTTCGATACGATCTATCATGAGCATTATTCCTACCTCTCGCTGACGGCGGTCGAGAAACTCTTCGCGCGCACGGGGCTTCGCGTTTTCGACGTTGAGGAAATTCCGACGCATGGCGGGTCGCTGCGGGTTTACGCATGCCTCAAAGACGCGACGCGGCCGGAAACGCCGGCGGTCGCGGCCCTGCGGACGAAAGAGCGCGCCGCGAAACTCGACCGGCTTGACGGTTATGAGGGCTATGACGCGCGCGTGAAGAAAGTGCGCGAGGGGCTTCTCGACTATCTGGCTCAGGCGAAAAAAGAAGGCCGCAAGGTCGCCGCCTATGGCGCGGCGGCGAAAGGCAACACGCTTCTCAATTATTGCGGCGTCGGCGCCGCCGACATCGCCTATGTCGTCGACCGCAATCCCGCAAAACAAGGCACGCTGCTGCCCGGAAGCCGCATTCCCGTGCGGCCGGTTGAAGCGCTGCATGAAGACCAGCCGGATGACATTCTCATCCTTCCCTGGAACATCAAGGACGAAGTCGTCAGCCAGCTTGCCGATCTGAAAAAGCAGGGCGTTCGCTTCCTCGTCGCCATTCCCGAACTCGCCGTCGTCGGATGAGCGCCGGCGCCGGAAACCGCGTTCTCGTCACCGGCGCAACGGGATTTATCGGCCGCCACTCGCTTCAGGCGCTGCGCGCGAAGGGTTTTCAGGTGATCGGGGTTTCTCGAAGCGGCGCGGACGGGATCGCCTGCGACCTTCTCAACCCAGATGCTGTCAGGAAGGCTGTAAGCGCCGCCGGCGCATCGCACCTTCTCCATCTCGCCTGGCATGACGACCCGCGCGAGCGCTGGCGCGCGCCCGAAAATCTTGACTGGGTCGGGGCCAGTCTTTCGCTCGCACGCGCTTTCGCGTCGGCCGGCGGGCGACGTTTCATTTTCGGCGGAAGCTCGGCGCAATACGCCTGGCGCGGCGAGCGTCTCAGCGAACAGTCGGAACAGACGCCGTCGAGCCTCTACGGCGCAGCGAAAGCGGCGACCGAAGGTCTTCTGTTTTCCGCAGCATCGGTTCTTGGCATTTCCGTCGCCTCGGCGCGCATCTTTTTCTGCTACGGTCCGGGCGAACCGGCGGGTCGGCTTGTCAGCGATATCATTGCGAAACTCTCGGCCGGTGAGGAAGCCCCGTGCACGGACGGCTTGCAAAAGCGCGATTACCTTCACGTCGCCGACATCGCCGAAGCGCTGGCCGTCATCACGGCGTCCGACGTGACGGGCCCCGTCAATGTCGCGAGCGGCGAGGCGATCCCCGTGAAGGCGCTCGCGCTTGAAACGGCGCAGCGCTTGGGGCGTCCGGAGCTGTTGCGTCTCGGCGCCGTCGCACGCTCGGAAAACGAACCCGCCATTGTTGAAGCGAATATCGCGCGGCTTTCAGCGCTTGGTTTCCAGCCGCGCCATACCATTGAAAGCGGCGTCGCCGACACGGTAACCGCTCATTCAGTGAACGCTCACACGGCGGGTGCGCGCGCGTCATGACATTGTTTCAATCCGTCAAGCGGGAGACCGCCGCGCGTTTTGCCCGCTTCGTCGCCGTCGGCCTCATCAACACAGCGTTCGGTTACGCCGTCTATGCGCTGCTCGTGCTCGCCGGGCTTGGCGCGCAGGCCGCGCTCATCTGCTCATTTTCGATCGGCGTCTTGTGGAACTATTTCACGACGGCGCGCTTTGTTTTCGAAGTCAGCGGCTATGACCGCCTGCCGGCCTATGCCGGATGCTACATCGTGATCTACCTTTTGAACGCGGCGGCGCTTCGCGCCGCGCTGATCGCCGGGGTTCATCCGCTCGCGGCGCAGGCCATCCTGCTGCCGGCGGCGGCGATCTTGAGCTTTGTTTTGCTGTCGCGCGTGCTGCGCCCGCAATCCTAGATTTCCGCCCGGTCGAGATAGACGGGCCGCCTCTGCGGGAAAGCGTCGAGCAGCGCCTTTTCCGCCGTCCCATCCTTGGCGTAGGCGAAGATGGGCGCGCCGTCGCGTAGGAAGGGGTCGTTGAAAATCATCGATTCCTGAGCGAGGTCGGCGTCGCGGAGGATGATGATCGCATCGTTGAAGCTCGATGAACGGGCGATGGCGGCGAGGCGTCTGCCGTCTTCGGAGCGAACGGCGTATTTTTCCACTGCGCGCCAGCTCGTGAAAACGAGGGAGCCGAAGACGCATAAGAGAAGCGTCGCCGCGACAAGACGCGGCCGCGTTTCTTCTCCGATGCGGCGCGCGATGGCGTCAATTCCCGCAACCGAGAGAAAAACGATAGGGAAGAAGGCGCCGTACCAATAGCGCGGCCCGATATAGAAAGAGGCGTTGAACCAGTAAAAGAAGTGGACGCCGACAATAAGCGCCGTCAGGCCTGCCATGACGAGGGCGGCGCGTTTGCGCTCGCCCCAGAGCGCCCACGCCCAGAAGAGCGCGAGCGATCCCGCCGTCCAGCCGAACAGGTCGTAGCTCATCGACGAGACGCCGTTTTGAGTCGTGACAAGCCCTTCAAGCGGCGAGTGGCCATGCGCGAGATCGAGCGCGCCCCAGCCTTCGGGCGGCCCGATATCCGCGCCAAACCCGAATGAGTTTCCATGCGGTCCCCAAAGCGCGGTGATATAGCGCGCCTGCGGCGAAAGCGTCGGATCGCCGGTATAGGCGGCGTTGAAGGCGAAGAGCAGCAGCCCGACAATGATGCAGCCAACGCCATAGGCGATAATGCCGGGCAGGCATGTCATCCGCAGGCGGAGAAGAAGGAAGACGCCAAGCGCGCCGCCGAGCAGCACGCCTTCAAGCGCGCGAGTCACGAACAGCCAACCCATGAGAAGACCGGCGACGAAAAGAAGCGCGGCCGCGCCTTTTCGCTTCGCATCGATGCGGTCGACGGCGTCAAGCGCGAGCGCCGCAGCGCCGAGCGTCAGAGCGAGGCTAAGCGCATGGGTCATCAAAGAGGCCGAACTGAACAGCAGCCATGGGGACGCGGCGGTGAGGACGGCGACAAGATCCGCGCGTTGCCTGTCGGCGATCGTCGAGGTGATGCGGTGGGCGAAGAGCACCGACGCCGCGCCGAGCGCCGGATTGAGAAAGAGCGGCAGACCGAAAAAGACAGCGATGGCGAGCGCGGCGGCGTAGCCCGGCGCCGTGACGGCGAACCATCCTTTGTCCGTCAGGTCGAGCAGATAGTGATCGAATGCGCCTTTCACCGCCTCCGGCGGCGCGGGAGCGGCAAGGGCGCCGTTTGCGAACGTCTTCGCCTGAAAGAGATACGCCGTTTCGTCTTCGACGAGCGAAGCGCCGCCGAAGGCGGCATGCGCCATCACGGCGGAGATGATGAAAGCGAAAGCCGCGGCGATCCACGGCGTTGCGCGGCTTGTCGGAACGCCTGACAAGCGCTGCGTCACGGCTTTCGCATCCGGCGCCGCCGCAAATGCCGCTGCGTTGAGCAGAAAGGCGATGACCGCCGCGCCGCCTGCGACGAGGTGAACGGCGTAGTCTGGAAGGTCGAGCGGGTTCAGATAATTCATCGTCGCAACGCAAAAGGCGGCGCTGAGCGCAAACAGCGCGAGAAGCTTCAGCGCGCCGAAGGCGCGCACCGTCTTCACCAGCTTGCCGCGCGCGAAGATCAAAAGCGCGACGAAGCTCGCCGCCCCCTGAAACGCGACAAGGCCCATCATCGTGAAATGCAACGTGTTGACCGGACGGATGCGCAGCGAGGGAAACCAGTCAGGCTCGGTCAGCCATAGCTGCGCGCCGCCGCCGGCGATCAAAAGCGCGGCGAGAAGGCCCGACCATATCCCGCCCGAAAAGGCGATCGCGGCGCCGACAAGACCGCCGAGCGCGAAGCAGGAAAGCAGCCAGATTTCCGACCCCTTGAGCGGGTCGCCAAAGACCGGCGCGCCGCCGCGCAGGATGATGGCGATGCAAACCGCAGCCACGGCCGCCAGCAGGAGCGAGGCGGCGAGGGCCGGGATGTTCTTTTTTGTCATGAGCGCGCGTCCGCCGGCTCGATATTGATCCGCTCGCGTTCAACGACGAGCGGCCCGCCGCGCACCTGCGCGTGGATTGATGTCACATATTCACCGAGAAAACCGATGAAGAGGAGCTGTATTCCGGAGATGAAGAAGAAGGCGACGATAAGCGTCGTCACTCCGCGCGGCGCCAGGTGCCCGGCGACGAAATAGGCGAGAACCGAAAAGAGCGCGAACAGAATGCAAAGCGCCGAAATGACGATCCCGGCCAGCGTGCAGAACCGCATCGGCGCGCGCGTGAACGAAAAGATGCCGTTCAGTCCCTGGTCGATCAGCGCGAGGATGTTGTGCTTGGAGACGCCGCGTTTGCGGGCTTTCCAGGTGTAATCGACGACGACGCGTCGAAAACCGCATGAAGCGATGATGCCGCGTATGTAGGGGAAATGATCATTGTGCGCCAGAACCGCGTCCAGCACCTTTTTGTCGATCAATTGGAATTCGCCGATATTCGGCGACAGCTTGATGTCTGAAAGCCAGTTGACGATGCGATAGAAGACCCACCGTCCGGCTTGCATGATCGCGCCTTCCTCGCGGTTGGCGCGCGCGCCGGCGACGACGTCATAACCGCTCTCCCACAGACGCACGAATTCCGGAATGTGTTCCGGCGGGTCCTGCAGATCGACCGGAAGCAGCACGAGAACGGCGTCGCCGCGCGCATAGGAAAGCGCGTTGAACGCCGAGCGCAGGACACCGAAATTGCGGGCGTTGACGATAACCTTGACGCCGGGATCCTTCGCCGCAATCTCCTTCAGGATCTCCGCTGTTCGATCGGTCGAGGCGTTGTCGGCGAAGATGTGCTCAAGGCGATAGCCGGGCAGCTCGCGTTCGAAAATCTCTTTGACCGTCGCATAGCAGGCCGCGACATTCTCCTCCTCATTATAGCAGGGAGAAACGACGGAGATGGTCTTCATGGCGTGCTCCACGGCCTGTCCCGAGGCCGGCGTGATTTTAAGCAATATCTTTGCCGCGCTTTGC
>JAGRED010000001.1 GCA_020446725.1 Parvularculaceae bacterium
ATCCTCTGCGGCGTTTCAATTCCGCATGAGAAAAAACTCAAGGGCCATTCCGACGCGGATGCGGGCATGCATGCGCTGACGGACGCCATTCTGGGCGCAATCGGCGAAGGCGATATCGGCGATCATTTCCCGCCCTCCGATCCGCAATGGAAAGGCGCGCCGTCCCGCGTGTTTCTTGAAAAGGCGCGCGACCTCGTCGTCGGCATGGGCGGCGCCATCACCCATTGCGACGTGACGCTCATCTGCGAGGCGCCGAAGATCGGGCCGCATCGCGGCGCCATGCGGGCGGCGCTTGCGGACATTCTCGGCGTCGGCGTCAATCGCGTGTCGGTCAAGGCGACGACGACGGAACAGCTCGGCTTCACCGGCCGTCGCGAAGGCATCGCCGCGCTTGCGACGGCGACCGTCAGGCTTCCCGCCGAGGAGTAAGGTGTGAAAGAGCTGATTCGCACCAACAATCCCGCGCTGCTGAGCTATGTTGAAGCGCTGCTTAAGGACGCGGGGTTTTCGTATTTCATCGCCGACCAGAACATTTCGATCGTCGAAGGATCGATTGGCGCCTTCCCAAGGCGCGTCCTTATTGCAGAAGATGAAGAAGACGCAGCGCGCCGGCTCCTCAGCGACGCCGAGCTTGCTCGCGAATTGAGGCCGCGCAAATGAGACACCCCTCGCGCATCTGGTCGCTCGCGCAACAGATCGTCGATAACGCCGGCGCTGAAGGCCTGATGGCGGCGACGGCCGAATCCTGCACCGGCGGACTGGTCGCGGCCGCGATCACCGACGTGCCCGGATCCTCCGCGGTCTTCGATCGTGCGTTCGTCACTTATTCGAATGAAGCAAAGACCGAGATGCTCGGCGTCTCGCCGGCGACCATCGCCAGGTCCGGCGCCGTCAGTCAGGCGACAGCGCGGGCGATGGCCGAAGGCGCCTTGCGCCATTCACGGGCCGATATCGCCGTCGCCGTCACCGGCATCGCCGGGCCGGCCGGCGGCAGTGAAAGAAAACCCGTCGGCCTCGTCTGGTTCGCCCTCGCCGCCAAAGGGAAGCCGACGCGCGCGGAACGAAGGGTGTTCGCCGACGGCGATCGCGGGTTTGTCCGCATGCGGGCCGCCGAGACGGCGCTGATGCTTCTCCTGCGCGCCATGTAAGGCGGCGGTTATTGCGCCGAGGAAGTCTTGCCGGTCATGTGGGCGACGAACGCGCCGAGAATGTTCGAAAAGTCATCCGTCCAGACGCTGATGAGCGAACTCGGCGTTTCTTCGACCCAATCCTCGCGCCCCGCCGCAATATCATTGATTACGGCGGCGTCGCCCATGACAACCGCCAGAGTTTTGGTTTTCAGCGGCGAAAGCGGCAGAGCCTCATCCGTATCGAAACGGATGACGCGATAGGAAAGACCCGCATCCTCAGCAAGGCGCACCGCAACTGAGACGACATCAAGGTAGCGGTTCGACGTATGAAAGAAAATCACCCCGCCCTCTTTCAGGCGGTCACGATAAAGAGTCAGCGCTTCTCGCGTGATCAGGTGAGCCGGAATTGAATCGGACGAAAAGGCGTCGATGACAAGAAAGTCGTAGGCTTCCGCTTTCGCCTTCGACTCCGCAGTGAGCGTCAGTCGCGCATCGCCAATTTTTACCGGCGCATCAGGCGCGCATCGCTCAAGATAGGAAAACAGATTGGCGTCCTTCGCGATTCGCACCACATGCGGATCAAGTTCATAAAAGGTCCAGTCGTCGCCGTCGCTGGCGTGACAAGCGAGCGCGCCGGCGCCAAGCCCGACGACCGCGACGCGCAACGCCGCCTTTCGCTTGCGCATCCCCTCAAGCGCCTGCCCGAACGGCCCTTCTTCAGAAAAATAAGCGAGCGGCGTCGTTTCGTCCGCGTCGGTCTTCAGTTGCATATTGTGAATGATCGCGCCGTGCAGCAGCATGTGCACCGGGCCATCCTGCGTGTCGGCGCGATAGACCTTGGTGACGCCGAAGAAGCTGCGCTCACGAGCAATCAATTCCCTATACCCGTTCTGGATTTCATTACGAACAGCCATCGCGTTCGCAAAAAGGGCGAAAACGACAATCGCACTGACCGCCGCGTTCGATCGTATCCTGCACAAAGCAAAGGCGCCGCCGAATGCGAGAAGGATATTGACCGCCAGCGCAATGCGCGAAGCGCTATCGGGCGCTGCGCCCGATGCGAGACCGATCAGCGCGGCGGCGCCGAAAAACGCGGCGACGCCCCATTTCGGCATGCTGAGCCCCTTCGCGCTGGCCGCGATAACAAAGGCCGCCGTGATGACCAGTAGCGGATATTCGAAAATGTCCGGAAAGATCAGCGGTGCGACAAGCGCCACATATGCGCCGCCGATAACGCCGCCCAGAGACATGCAAAGATAGAATTCGGTCAGCCGGGCCGGTTCGGGACGCCGCCGCGCCAGCTCGCCGTGACAGGCCAGCGCCACGATGAAGAAAAGCGCGATGGGCGGCAGCGAAGAGAAAAACGGATCATTGACGACGAACACGTCGGCGAGCGCCGTGATGGCCACGGCGAACGGAAAAGCTGCGACGGCGCGCCGACGCCATCGGTCGCCGTCAGCGCCGAAAACAAGAACGAAACTGAGAAGATAAAGCGCCAGGGGCGCAATCCACAACATCGGCGTCGGCGCCACATTGGTGGTCAGATGCGATGTCACGGACAGCATCAGCCCGGATGGCGCGATCGCTATCAGCGTCCACCAGAACGGCCCAGTAAGGGCGACATCAGCGTTTGGCGCCGCAACAGTCTGCGCCGGCGCGTCGACCCGCCGATCGGAAACGCAATTTGCAGCAAGCGCGATCAACCCCGCCAGAATGATGTAGCCTATCGTCCAGAACCGCGTCTGGTCGCTGACGCCGATCAACGGCTCAAGCAGGAACGGATACAGCAGCAAGGACGCCATCGATCCGATATTGCTCGCCGCATAGAGGAAATATGGGTCATGCGCCTGGGCGTGTCCGCTCAACGAAAACCAGCGCTGCAAAAGCGGCGCATTGGCGGAGAGCGCGAAAAAGGGGATGCCTATCGTCCCGGCCATCAATCCGATGAGCCAGAACGCCTGTGCGCCCTCGGCGGGCGGCGCGACGTCGGCGGACAAGCCGAACGGCAGGAAGAACATGCCCGCCATCAGCGTGCAAATGTGAATCAGCGCCTGCGTGCGCACCGAGAAGCGCGTCGACAGGAAATGGGCGTACAGATAACCGAGAAGGAGCGCGGTCTGGAAAAACACCATCGCCGTGTTCCAGACGTTTGGCGCGCCGCCGAGAACAGGCAGCGCCATTTTCGAAAAGAGCGGCTGCACGCCGAACAGCAGCCATGCGCTAGTGAAGATGGAAGCGACGAAGACGGGAACTAGGCGCGCTGCGATTACTCGCGTCGCCCGTTTGTCGGATAGCGTCTCACTCATGGCCCACTCAAATAGCGTTCGCTTGGGCTTAACCTTGAGAAGATGACGTTCCGTAAACGAGGCTGGCGCGCTCAACGAAGGCGTCAGACATCTTAACAAAAGCTTTCTCAAAGACGGTTTGCGCCGTAGCCTGCAAAAGAAGGCTGCGAAATTCGAAAGCGATTTCGAAATCGACACGCGATCCGCCATCAGGCAGATCGGTGAACGCCCAGGCGTTCGTCAGGGAACGGAACGGCCCGTCGATATAGTCGACATCAATTCGCATGGACGCTTCACCGAGTCTTACGAGGCTGCGGAACCGCTCCCGGAACACCTTGTAGGATACGATCATGTCGGCGGTGATAAATTCGACGCCTTCCTCGCGCCGCCGGTTGGCGATCCTCAGCGCAACGCACCAGGGAAGAAATTCCGGATAGCGTTCGACGTCGGCGACGAGCGCGAACATTTGCGCGCCCGAATAGGGAACGTTAGTCGACGTCCGCCTCGACGTCACGCAGCCTCGGCGCTTTTCGCGTCGCGCGCATAGCCGCCATAAAGGTCAAGCATGCGCTCGCGCCATTGCGCGACGGGCGCCGGCGTCTCGTAGAGTTCCGTCATCGTCACCAGCCTTTGCCACATGAACGGGCCGAAGACGATGTAATCGGCGAGGTTGGGCGCCGAACCGCCGAGATAGCGGTGATTGGCGAGCGGCGCGGCGAGGACGGCGAGCGCGGCTTCCGCCCTTTCGGCAACCCCGGGCGTCGCCGCGACTTCTTCGAGCGTTTTCCCGAACCGCCCTTCTCGCGTCTGCCGGAAATAAGGCTTGTCCGTCTCGGCGATGACAGAGAAGAGACGCATCATGAGCATCGGCGCCAGCGCCGGATAGAGCGCCGAGCCGATCCACGCCGCATAAAATTCCGCTGCGGCTTTTTCGGCTTTGGAGGCGACCAGCGGGTTCTGGGGATATTTCCGGTCCAGCCACTGCGTGATGACTGCGCTTTCCTTCACCACTTCGCCGTCGCTGACGAGCACCGGAACCTTGCCATATTCGGGATCGGGATATTTTGACTTATCCGCGAACGGCAACGGCTTCGTTTCAAACTGCACGCCCTTATGCAGCAGCGCGAATTTTACGATCCAGCAATAAGGACTCGGACGCACATCCTCGTCCGCCAGCGCCAGTTCAAAGAGCGTCAACATAACGCGCCGCCTTACATGTCAACATTGAATTTGCTCCAAGACCTTTTCGATTGATGGTTACGCATATCGCGCGGCGCGCATTGATCAAGAGCGTCAGGAACGTGGTCCGAAAATTCGCAAGGTCAATTTCCCTTCGCCGCCCGCGCCGCCCTCAGACGGGCGAAATCTTCACCGGCGTGATGTGAGGATCGCGTCAGCGGGCTCGACGCAACCATCAGAAACCCTTTGGCGCGCGCGATCGTCTCATAGGATTTGAATTCTTCGGGAGTCACGAAGCGTTCGACCGGCGCATGTTTGCGGGTCGGCTGCAAATATTGTCCGATGGTGATGAAGTCGACCCCGGCCGAGCGCATATCGTCCATGACCTGCATCACTTCTTCGCGCGTCTCGCCGAGCCCGACCATAATACCGGATTTGGTGAACATCGCAGGATCGCGGTCTTTGACTTTTTCAAGCAGGCGAAGCGAATGGAAATAGCGCGCGCCAGGCCTGATCGAGAGATAAAAGCGCGGCGCCGTTTCAAGATTATGGTTGAAGACATCCGGCTTTGAATCGATGACGATTTCGACTGCGCCGTCCTTGCGCAGGAAATCGGGCGTCAAAATCTCAATCGTCGTTTGCGGATTGACCGCACGGATCGACTGGACGACTTCCGCGAAATGCCGGGCGCCGCCGTCGACAAGATCATCGCGATCGACAGAAGTGATCACGACATGCGCAAGGCCCATTTCCGCGACGGCTTTCGCGACATTCCCGGGCTCATTCCGATCAAGCGGCTGCGGCAGACCGGTCTTGACGTTGCAGAACGCGCAGGCGCGCGTGCAGGTGTCGCCCATGATCATCATGGTCGCGTGCTTTTTCGACCAGCATTCGCCGATATTCGGGCACGCCGCTTCCTCGCAGACCGTATGAAGGTTTTTGGACCGGACAATCTCGCGCGTCGCTGAATAGCCGGCGGATGTCGGCGCCTTGACGCGAATCCAGGCGGGCTTGCGCTGCAGGGGCGCATCCGGCCGGTTCCGTTTCTCCGGATGCCGGACCGCGCCTTCGCCTCGCGTCAGGTCGATGATTGTGGCCATCGCGCCGATCTAGCAGCCGCGCGGGCCAATTGGTAGGCCCGCCGAAACGCAAAACAGGCGCCCGCCGGCGCCCGTTTCACCCGTTTCGCCTTGCGCGGCGCCTTTCAGAGCATGCGCTCGACCGATTCAACGACCTCGTCGAAAGGCCGGTGGATAATCGAGCCGTCCAGCGGTTCGCCAAGCGACACGTTGATCGCTTCCCACGCATCGACGGAGCGGATGCGCTGCGGGTCTGAGTGAACCGTCGGCAGCTTCGACGCCTCGGTTGAAAACTTCACGATGTCGCGACTGACCGGCAGCCTCAGCCAGCGCCATACGCGGCGATCGAGTTCGCCATTGATGTAAAGGTTCCAGCGGTCGTCGCGGCCGGAATTGCGGTTCGAATTGTCGATCGAGAAAAACAGCGTGCGGAAATCGCCTGCATCCGCGAAGACGAGCACGCCATTGTCATGTTCGAAATAGCGCGGCGCGCGCGAAAGGTTGAGGAACGAAAGTTCGCTGAACCCGCATTTCAGATCAGCGATCGCCCGGCGCTTTTCGACGGATTTCGCTTCGAACTGGTCAACGAGCCTCGGCCACGCCTGACGGCCGACAAGATAGAGCCCGCCGAAGCCGACAATGAGATAGCTGGCGCCGACCTGCAGAAGGTGCGTGAGCCCGCCTGAATGATAAACGAATGCCATCACCAGCGGCGCGGTGAAGGCGAAAGTTGCGGCGAGCGGGCGCCTGAAGCCGATCAGGTCCTCACGCGCGAAATCCATAATATTGTCGACAAATTGCGCTGATCGCTTCAGGCGAACCTCAACCTGCGCGGGAATGGCGACGCGATCCGTGTTTAACATGGGCTCGGCTCCAGAAGACCGTTGCGGCTAAACGAATTTGAGGTTCGATCATGCCGCAGACGTCTTGCCGAGCGGTTTGCCGCCGCGATGCAATTCTTATCGAATTTGTTGAAAAGGCGCGCGGTTAGGCTGTGGCGTCGCTCCAGCGCTCGATGGAAACGCCCGCCATCCGTCCGTCTTGCCAGACCTTGCGAACGATGCCGATGAAACGGAGCGTCGGGATAGACAGGGCGAATTCATCCGGACAGTCGACATCGCTGTTAAACGCGATGCGAAGTCCCGAGAAGCTGAGGTCGACAACCCTGCAGCTCACCTGATGATCAGGTTCAAAATTAACCGTGCCGACGCGATAGACCTGCGCACGCTCGCAGCGACGTCCGTTTTCGCTGATGAAAGCCGCCTTTATCGGCCGCCGCGCCTGATCGATCGAGCGCACCCGTTCAGCCAGCCGCGCCTTTATCGCCGCTTCAAGCGCCGGATCAATTTCAGGCTCCGGCGTCTTCTTGCGAAAGGTCAAACCGAAAATCGCCACTGTCCGCACCCTCTTGGCGCAAAAGCGCCTCTAGCGTCCCTTTAGGCGTGGGATGGAAGCAAGGAGCAGGCCACAAGGTCGTGGACGGTTAACCGGATACGATTGGAGGAAGTGAATCAGCAGCTTTGGTTCGGACATTTTGCGTCCATAGTCCGCTTCAGCCCATCCAGTTCGTCGCGGGAATCCTGCTTTTTCTGCGCCCATTCTTTCGGCGTCGCGCAGGTTTTCCGGACGAACCTGTCACCCGTGACGACAACGCGCTTGCAGATCAGCTTTTCCTCACCGGTTTCATCATCAACCAGTGTCACCTTGCGATGATCGTCAAGCGCTTCGTCCAGCGACATCTTTGGAGCCGGCCCTGCGGCGGCGTCCTTCGTCGAAGCGGAGCCAGCCCCGCCTGTTCCGTTGGCGCAGGCAGCAGCCCCAAGCGCCAACAAGCCCAATCCGAAAACACTGACTTTCATACGGCCCTCCTCAGACGCCATGGTCGCCCCCCCCCACGGACTAATGACGGCCGCGGCCGGGCCGTTCCTCACTTCACCCGGCCTGAAAACAGATGTTGCGTGGCGCGATAATCTGCTAAGGGAGCGCGCGATCACACTTCGGAGAAGCAAAATGCGCGTTGGGGTCCCAAAAGAGATCAAGAATAATGAATTCCGCGTCGGCATGACCCCGGGGTCCGTCCGCGAATATGTCGCGCACGGCCACAAGGTGACGGTGCAGACCAATGCGGGCGTCGGCATCAATGCGAGCGATGACGACTACAAGGCCGCCGGCGCATCGATCGCCCCGGACGCGGCAACTGTGTTCGCTGAGAACGATATGATCGTTAAGGTGAAAGAGCCCCAGCCGTCTGAATATGCGCAACTCCGCGAAGGGCAGATCCTCTACACCTATCTCCACCTCGCGCCCGATCCCGAGCAGACAAAGGGCTTGCTGAAGTCTGGAGTCACGGGCGTCGCCTATGAAACCGTCACCGACGATCATGGCGGTCTGCCGCTTCTCGCGCCGATGAGCGAAGTCGCCGGGCGCCTCGCCATCCAGGCGGCCGCCTACGCCCTCACGGCGCCGCAAGGCGGCCGCGGCCTGTTGATGGGCGGCGTTCCGGGCGTCCTGCCCGCCAAGGTGATGATCATCGGCGGCGGCGTCGTCGGCACCCACGCCGCGAAAATGGCGATGGGTCTCGGCGCGGATGTGACGATCCTCGACCGCAGCCTGCGCCGCCTTTCCTATCTCGACGACATTTTCGAGGGACGCGCCAAGACCCGCTATTCGACTTTTGAGGCGCTGGCCGAAGAAGCCGATCAGGCCGATGTCGTCGTCGGCGCCGTTCTCATTCCGGGCGCCTCGGCCCCGAAGCTCGTCACCCGCGCCATGCTGAAAGGCATGAAAAAGGGCGCCGTGCTGGTCGACGTCTCTATCGATCAAGGCGGATGCTTCGAGACCTCCAAACCGACGACGCACGCCGAGCCGACCTACGCCGTCGAAGGCGTCGTTCACTATTGCGTCGCCAACATGCCCGGCGCCGTGCCGATGACGTCTTCCCACGCCCTCAATAACGCGACGCTCGCCTTCGGGCTGCAACTCGCCGATCAGGGACTTGAAGCGCTCAAGAAAAACAAGCACTTACGCAATGGCCTCAATGTCCATCGCGGGAAGGTCACCCATCGGGCGGTTGCGGACGCGCTCTCGCTCCCGTTTACCGATCCGCTGGAAGCGATCGGCTAGGGGGGGGCGAGCGTTCACGAACGGTTGATCCCACCTGTAATTTCAGCAAAGGACCACGCGAAGACTTGCATTGCGTGGGAAAACAACAGCAAATGACGATTGGGAGAGTGTTTATGCGCCACCATTACGTCGCCATATTGGGCGCCGCGGTTCTACTGGCCGGCGGCGTCGCTGAGGCAGCGCCGGGTTTCGGGGCTTCCTCTCACCAACTCGGCGGCTCTGTCGGCGCCTCAGGCTCTGACGAAAGCAAGTCGATTACCTTTCTGGAATCCGTTCTCGGCCTTATCGGCATCGAATTCGCCGTCAGCGTCGAGCCGGTCGTCGGCGACCGGTTCAATGAGCCGGCAAGCCGTTCGAAAGAGTGCAAGGACGCTGAGAAAGCCGAAGTCGCGAAAGCCGATGCGAAACCGGAATCAGGCGCCGGCGCGGCCAAGAATCCCGTCAGGCCGCACGAGCCGGTTTATCTCGCGTTTTAGCGCGGTAAGCGCTCGCAACGGTCAAAGCCCGCCGGCGCTGCCGAGCGGGCTTTAATTTTTATCGGCCAAACTTTTATCGGTCGCGGATTGCTGCGCCCTGTTCCTTGTCCGCCGCAGATCGTCCGTATAACGTCCGCTGCGCAGACGCGTCAGGACAAGCGCAAGACCAGTCAGCGCAAACATGAGCCCGGTTGCGGCGAACGTCCTGACGAGCGGATTGTTGAAATTCTCCCGCTCCTTGTAATCCATGATGTGCAGCATCCAGAAGAAATCATAGAATCGCCAGATGCGATTGCGGCGGGCGAGAATGTCGCCGGTCTCGGGCGAAATATAGAGCCGCGTTTCGTTGTCGTCAGAAAAATCAGCGCGCCAGACAGGGACCTTTCCCCTAAATTCGTTCGGCGGATTGCGCAGCAGTTCGACGCGCTCAATCTCGCCGTCGCCGACGAAATCGCCGAGCGCGACGCGGCGCGCATCGCCCTCAGAAAGCGGCGACAGCCTTTCACCAGTGTCGGCGTCGAAGAGCGCCTTGCCGTCCGGCGACGAGACGACATAGACGGCGCGACCCATCCAGTTCTTGAGCTCGGCTCGGTGCGCATGGTCCATCTGGGCGATGACGCCGGCCGGCGGGAAATAGTTCTGCACCGGCAATTCAACGGCCGCGCCATAGGCCGCCGCCGTTTCGCCGCGCACGAGCGCGATCGGCAGGAAGCTCATCACGACGCCCGAACTCATCCAGAGCGCGATCTGCGCGACAAGCGCCAGAGCGAGCCAGCGATGCAGCGTTTGTGTCAGCTTGCGAAATTGCATGGCTATTGCGGCAGCAACGCCCCTGCGGCGTCAGGCGA
>JAGRED010000109.1 GCA_020446725.1 Parvularculaceae bacterium
AGGCGAATGCCGAAACGTCTCGGATTGGGGCGAACGCGTATGCCGGCGAGACCGAAGTTTTCGCTCGTCGACGTATAATAGTCTTCTTCAAACAGGTTTTCGATGAAGCCTGAGAGAGAGATATTGTCCGTGCTGACGCCCATCCGGATATTCACGACGCCGAAAGACGGCGCGCGATAGGGGAACTGCGCGAGGCCGAGCAGCGGTTGCGCGACCGCTTCAAGGTCCGACTGGCTCGATGACCGGCCGAACGCTTCAGCGCGGAAGAAGCCGTTCAGATTGCCGCTGATCGCTGTGTCGTACTGGGCAGCGGCGTTCCACGTGACTTTCGGCGTGCGCGGCAAGGTCCGGCCCGTGAGGTCGACGGCGGTGCCGCCGGCAAGGATGGCAGCCGGGAAGCTGTCGAACTCGCTGTCGAGATAGCCGTAGCCGCCCGAGATGACGAAGCCGTCGGCGATCATCGCCTGCGCGTCGACTTCGAAGCCGATATTGCGGGCGCCTTCGGCGTTCTGCGTCAGTTCGGTCGCAGAGCTGATATCGCCCGGAATGGCGAGGAAGTTCGACTGGATCTGGAGGTCTTTCCAGTCGATGTAGAACGCCGCGGCGTTGATGAGCAGCCGGTTGTCATAGGCCGCGAGTTTCATGCCGATTTCGTAGTTCCAGAGCTTCTCCGGCTCGAACGGCTGGACGCCGGCGGTCGCGCCGGTTTGAATGAAGTCGAGGCCGCCCGACTTGTAGCCTTTGGAGACGCTTGCATAGGTCGAAAAATCGTCGGCCCAGTGATAGGTGAACGCCACGCGCGGCGAGAAGTCGTTGAACGTGCCGGAACCCGAAGCATCCGGAACTGCGCCTTCAAACGCGACCGTGTCGAAGAAGTCGTTCGTCACCTTGTCATGCGTGTAACGTCCGCCCGCGGTCAGGTCCGCGCGGTCGTTGAGGTGATAGGTGCCGTCGAAGAAGAGCGCGAAGCTTTTCGTTTCGAAAGCACGGTTGTTTTCGTTGATGCGGAAGCCTGCCGGGATCGGCGGAAGCAGTCCTGTCACCAGCCCCGTATTCGGGTGGACGATCGTTCCGACCGCGCCGGAGCGGACGGAGTTGAACTGGTCGATCTGGTCGTTGGCGTAGATCGCGCCGAGCGTCCAGTCGAGTTTGCGTTCGCCTGTCGACTGAATGCGGATTTCCTGGCTGAAAGATTCGCCGTCATAACGGTTTTCGCGCACGAGCGTGTCCGCAAAGGTGCCGTCGAGATCGGCGAAGCGGTCGCTTGAGCTGTCGACATAGCCGGTGATCGAACGGATCATGAAGCCGTCGAAGTCGAACTGAACGCGCCCGTTGAGGATAAGGAATTCCTTGAGGTTCTGTTCCTGCGCATCCTTGTCAGTCCAGCGCTGGTTGGCCGGATAGAGACCGACTGTGTCGATCGGGATGAAGGTTGACCCGAAGATGCTCTGCGTATCGAGATCGATGACGCCGGTTGCGACTGTCGGGTCGAGGCCTTCGTCTTCATCCGTGTAATTGGCGGAGAAATCGACGGTGACGGTGTCGCTCGGCGTGAAGCGGAGCGCGCCGCGGAGATTGAGGAATTCCGAATCGCTGCTCGGCGTGCCGTTCGGGTTGGCGTTCTTGATGATGCCGTCGCTCTCTTCATAGCTGGCGACAAAGCGCGCGGCGAATGTCTCGCCGAGCGGCACGTTGACGACGCCGTTGAGCCCCCAGGTGTCAAAGCTGCCGTAGGTTCCTTCAAGCGACGCGTAATAGCCGTCGGTCGATGGTTTTCTCGTCGTGAGGTTGAGCGCGCCGCCGGAAGAGTTGCGGCCGAAATAGGTGCCCTGGGGCCCGCGCAGAACTTCGATACGCTCCATATCCTGAAGCTGCGGGTTGATGACGCCGTTCGCCACCGACCCGACGCTCAATTCGTCGATATAGTAACCGATCGAATTGGCGACGGTCACTTCGCCGAGGTCGACGTCGCCGACGCCGCGGATCGAGATGTTGACGCCGCGCGAGCCTGTTTCGCCATCCTGCGTGAACGACACGTTGGGCGTCAGGGCGAGATAGTCCGCCGCTTCGGAAATCGCCTGGCGGTCGATCGCGTCGCCGTTGAACGACTGAAGGCTGATCGGAACGTCCTGCGCGCTTTGCTCGCGGCGCTGCGCGGAGACGACGATTTCGTCAAAACCGCCCGATGCGCCTTCGTCCTGCGCCAGCGCCGACTGCGGCGTCGCGAAAACAAGCGCGCCGACGGATGCCGCGCCCAGCAAGGCCTGCCTTGTCAGCGATAGACTGAGATTCCTGATCATGTTCCGATTTCCCTCCCGGCTGATGATGTGTCGCCCAGAAATTCAAGTCGGCGCCGAATCGATGCGTTCAGGGCCGATCGGACAGAGGCTAACGATGATGCTGCAATGCGCTCAAATCATTGTTTTTCATCCAAACCATAATTCGATCTAATGAGACTTCGAGCGCTCCAGCGGATAGGCAAGCCGGGAAGGCGAAATCGGAAAGAAGCCGCATGAAAGGCGAGCGGAGACAACGATTGAGGGTGCTTGTCACCGGGGGCGGGTCAGGCATCGGCGCTGCTGTCGTACGCCGCGCCGCGGCAGGCGGGCATAGCGTATTCGCCGGCGGCCGGCGGTTCGATGCGTTGCGGGAAACCGTCCATAAGGTCGACGGCGGCGTCTGGACGCTTCCGCTTAATGTTCGCGACGAAAGTTCCTGCCAGGCCGCCATTGCGGCGATGGTGAACGCGCTCTCGGGCGTCGACGTTCTGATCTGCAGCGCCGGCGTTGCGAGCGCCGGCGCATTTGAAGAAACGCCGATCGATGAATTCAAGCGCGTAATGGATGTGAATTTTCTCGGCGTCGTAAGGATGGCCAAGGCGGCTTTGCCTGCCATGCGCGAAGCCGGTTCGGGCGTGATTATTGCTGTTTCGTCTCTTTCCGGATTGATCGGATTGCCGGGCGACAGTCCATACGCGGCGAGCAAGTTCGCGCTCGAAGGCGCGTTCGAGTCGCTCGCCCCGGAAATTGCGCGATTCGGCGTCAAGGTTTTTCTGGCGGAACCCGGCGGCGTCGCGACGGAGTTCATGCAGGATGCGGTTCCATCGCGTGCTGGCGAAAGCGATGTCTATCGCACCTTCAACGATTTTCTGAAAAACGCCGGGCGAGGGTCGGGCGGCGCGGACGCTGATGTAATCGCCGCTGAAATCGTCGATCTTATGGAAAATCCGATCGGGCCTTTGCGTCGCCCGCTCGGCGATCAGGCGCGTTCCGTGGCCAGCAAACTCGACATGATGAGCGATGAGGCGCGCGCGCAATTTGCGCTCAACGCCGCCGGGCTTGCGTGGTGGGCGAATGGCGACGAGCCGCCCCGCGGTTAGAGGCCGCCGAGCAGACCGGCAAGGCCGACACCGATGAAGGTCGCGACCACGTAACCGAGAATGCCGCACATCACGCCTGGCGTGACGAGGTCTTTCCATCCATGCGCAGAAGCGACGGCCGCGGCGGGAGCGGCGCCGACAAACGCCGATGCTGCGCCGATAATCGCAAAGGCGAGATCGATCTTCAGCAGTCTGGCGCCGAGGATCGTGAAGGCGAGGAAGAAGGCAAGGATGAAGAGCCCGTAGAATAGAAGGATCGGCGCGGACTGAATGAACGCGACCGCGTCAGAGCTTGCGCCGATCGAGGCGAAGAAAAGATACATCGCATAGACGCCGAGCTCGAAATCGCCTTCGAGCTTTTTGAAGCTTCTGGGGAAGATGTTCGCGGCGGCGATCGCCAGTATCGTGACGATCATGATGCTGTATCGATCGATGCCGAGAGCGGCTGCAAGCCGTTCCGACAGCGCGCAAATGATGAAGCTGGCGGCGATCGCGCCGGCGACATGAGAAAGATGAAATGTCGTGCGCGTTTCTGTCTGGGTTTGTTCGTGCGGCGCCGTCTCGGTTAGTTCGATGATGCGCGACGGAATGAAGCGCCGCACGGGCGGCAATGACGGAAGCGCCAGCAGAAGCATCAGTCCCGCGATGCTGACGCCTGCCGAGGCGCTGATGGCGACAGCGAATTGCTCCGGCGTCAATTCGACCGCCTTTGCGACAGCGACGAAATTGACCGATCCGCCGATCCAGCCGGCGGCGTATACGCCGGCGACTTTGGGACCTATGGCGCCGAGATCGAGCAGGAAATACCCGATGACCGCTCCTAGAAAAACGCCAAGACTTGCGACAGCGAACGCAAGCAGGACCGGACCGCCGTCGCGAATGACCCGCATCATATCCGCCTTGAACAGCAAGAGCGGGATCGACAAGGGCACAAAGTAAGAGCCGATGAAATCATAGACCGGCGATTTCAGCGGAATGATATGAAAATTCGCAAGCGCCGTCCCGATGACGATCACCCAGACGACGCCGGATGTGCGTTTGCCGAGCCAGGTGCCGTCAAGCCAGACGCCGAGCCAGGCGAGGCTCGCCATCACCGCCGAGAGGGAGAAAATGTCATCAGGTCCGATAAACGGATCGGCGGCTGTAAACGGCATTAAATCCCCTCTCTATCGGCGTATCACCAATTCCACATTGAACCGTCTTCAAGCCTGTTTACGGGCAGATAGGCGCGCGAATACGGAAATTTCGCCGCCAAGGCCTCGTCGATATCGACGCCGTGCCCGGGCGTTTCGCCAGGATAAAGGCAGCCGTCCCTGAACGAATAGGCGTGCGGAAACACGTCGTCGGTTTCTTTCGTATGCCGCATATATTCCTGCACGCCGAAATTCGGAATCGCAATGCCGAGGTGGAGCGAGGCTCCCATGCAGATTGGCGACAGGTCCGTTGCGCCATGGCAGCCGCTGCGGACATGATAAAGACTGGCGAAGTCGAAGATGCGGCGCAGATGCGTAATGCCGCCGGCGTGAACAACGGTTGTCCGGATATAGTCGATAAGCTGCTCGGCGATGAGCGTCTGGCAGTCGTAAATCGTGTTGAATACTTCGCCGACCGCGAGCGGCGTCGTTGTGTGTTTGCGGATGAGACGAAAGCCTTCCTGGTTTTCGGCCGGCGTCGCGTCCTCCATCCAGAACAGGCGATAAGGTTCAAACGCCTTGCCGAGCCGGGCCGCTTCAATCGGCGTCAGCCGGTGGTGAACGTCGTGCAGGAAATGCGGCCCAAAACCGAATCGTTCCCGCAGTTTCTCGAAAAGGTGTGGCGCGCTGTCGAGATATTTGGCGGTCGACCAGGCGTTCTCGCTCGGAAGATTGGCGTCCGCCGGTTCGTAAAAGAGCTTGTCTTTGGAGACGCCGTATGTGGATGCAAGGCCCGGCACGCCAGCTTGCGCGCGGATCGCCTTGTATCCCATTTCGAGATATTTCGCGACTTCGTCGGAGGTTTCCTCAATGTCGCGCCCATTGGCGTGGCCATAGACCATGACGCCCGACCGGCTCTTGCCGCCGAGCAATTGATAGAGCGGAAGGCCCGCGATTTTCGCCTTGATATCCCACAGCGCCGTATCGACGGCCGCGATCGCCGTCATCGTCACGGGGCCGCGCCGCCAATAGGCGCCGCGATAGAAATATTGCCAGATGTCTTCGATCTGGTGCGGGTCGCGCCCGATCAGGCACGGGACGAGATGCTCCTGAAGGTAGGACGCGACAGCAAGTTCTCGCCCGTTCAACGTCGCATCGCCGATCCCGTAAACGCCTTCATCGGTGATGATCTTCAAGGTGACGAAGTTGCGCCCGGGACAGGTGACGATGACCTTGGCGTCGGTGATTTTCATGGTGCCTTCGCTGAGCCGATTTCATTCGCACGCAGACTAGGCGGCATCGGCGGCGAAGGGCAATTGATTGGCGCTTATGTGAGGCATTAGCGATGCTGATAGGATATTGGGCTCCGCGTCTGGTATGGTTGGCGCGCAGGCCGCTGCGGCGTAATTTCTCAACCATTAGCGCCGTAGCGGGACAAGGTTGGGAGGCGTCCTTGCGGCATCGCGCCATCATTGTGTTCATGCTTGCCCTTGCAGCCGCCAGTCCGGCGGCGGGGCGCGACGTGCGGCCGGCGCGGCCGAATATTATCATCGTCATCGCCGACGATCTCGGTTTCGGCGACATCGGCGCCAACGGTTCCGGTAAAATTCGAACGCCCAATATCGACAGGCTGGCGCGCCGCGGCGTCAATTTCACGCAGTTCTACGCCAGCGCCAATGTTTGTTCGCCGTCTCGCGCGGGCTTGATGACCGGTCGCTATCCGATCCGCAGCGGGCTCGCTTACGATGTCCTCGGCGCCGATGACCCGCGGGGATTGCCTGCCGCGGAAGAAACGCTTGGCGAAATCGCCAAGCGCGCGGGCTATGCGACAAAATTCATCGGCAAGTGGCACCTCGGAAAGTTTCCGGATTATTCGCCGCTTCTTCACGGGTTTGATGAATTTTACGGCGTCCCGCACAGCAACGACATGCCGAATTTTGCGCTTTACGATGGCGATGCCGTCATCGAACAGCCCGTCGAACAATCAACCTTGACGCAGCGCTATGGCGATGAGGCGGAACGGTTTATCCGTGAGCGTTCTGAGCAGCCGTTTCTATTGATCGTCTCGCACACGATGCCGCATATCCCGCTTTATGCGTCGGACGCGTATCACGGGCATTCGCGCGCCGGCCTCTACGGCGACGTCGTTGAGGAGCTGGACGCGAGCGTCGGGCGCATAATCGCCGCGTTGAAGCAGGCCGACGCATTCGAGAACACCGCGATATTCATCACAAGTGACAACGGGCCTTTCTTCGAAGGCGGAACCGGCGGCCTCAAGGGAGGCAAGGGATCGAGCTGGGAAGCGGGTTACCGCGTTCCGTTCATAGTAAGTTGGCCTGCCGCGAATCTCAAAAAAGGCGTGCGCGATGCGATTGCGATGAATATCGACATTCTGCCGACAGTCGCCGATATGATCGGCGTTGACCCTGGCGCGTCGACGATAGACGGCAGGAGCCTTCTCGGAATTTTGCGCGGCCTGGCCCAATCCGCGCATCGGCATCTCTTTTATTTCAATAACGAAGACATTGTCGGCGTTCGCGACAGACGATGGAAATATCTGACCCACAGCTATTATCGCCGCTCGCTTGGCGCATTTGAAAAATTCGATCAGCTGGATGGATTCACATCGAGCTATGACCTCTTATTCGACGCGAAAGATGCGGGCGGAGAGGAATACAGCTTTGCTGATCGAGAACCGGAAGCGCTCAATGAGCTGAAGGCGGCCCTCGCCGCGGGCCGCGCGAAGTTCGATGAATTGCGAACGAGACCGCCCGACCGAACCTTTCCGGAATGACGGCGTAAATCCGCCTGACGGTTCAAGGTCGTTCGCCACCTGATCCGGGCGCAATTGGTGTGGCGGATTGAGAATGAGCGTCTTCGGCCAACGCGTTGAAACTGTTTTCAATATCAATAGGTTATAATGAAAATTGGTGCCCAGAAGAGGAATCAGTCGTCCCGAGTCTGATTTTTCTTTCAAAACCTTGAGAGAAACGTTTCATCCGTGTACCAAGCATCATGCCAACACTTCATTACGCTTGGGTAATTAGCTTCCCAAACATGGCCTATTCTGTAGCACGTTTG
>JAGRED010000110.1 GCA_020446725.1 Parvularculaceae bacterium
CCGGCTTTCAAAACCGCACGAAATCAGGCGCATCATCGAGACGGTCGCCGCGCTTTGACATGCGAGCGCCGTCAGGCGGCGGCCGGCGCCTCACGCGGGCGTTTGATGCGGCCGATGGCGGCGAAGAGCGGAATGAGCGCGCACGCCGTCAGAAGAGAAGCGAGAAAGAATGGCGCACCGGGGAAATATATCGACGCGCCCTCACGCGAAAAGGCTGAAAAAATCTGCGTCATCATCAACGGACCGATAATCATCGACACGCCGTTGATCGATCCGATCGCGCCTTGCAATTGCCCTTGCGCGTCGGCCGGAACTGTCCGGGACATAATTCCCTGAAGGGCGGGCGCTGCGAAGCCGGCGAGCGATCCGAGCGCGATCAGCGGATAGATCATCCAGCCTTCCGTGACGAGGCCGTAACCGAAATAGGTGATGATCGCGATCCCGGCGCCGAAAAACGCCGCCTTGCGCTCGCCGAATTTCGGAATGACGATCCGGGTGAGGCCGCCCTGCACGATCGCGGAAGCAAGGCCGACCGCCATCAGGGAAAAGCCGATCTGTTTCGGCGTCCAGTCGAATTTAAGGCCGGCGTAATAAGCCCAGACTGACGGAAACGTCCAATGCGCGAGCTGGTAAATGAACATGGCGAGCGCAATAGGCAGAATGACCGGATACTGACGGAAGTGCCGGAAAGCGCCGAGCGCATTCGCGCGATGCCATTCAAAATGCCGGCGGTGGTCGGGATTAAGCGTCTCGGGCAGGAAGATGAACCCGTAGATGAAGTTGATGAAGCCGAGCGCGGCGACGGCGAAAAAAGGCGCGCGGTGGCCGTATTCATCGCCGATGAGCCCGCCGAGCGCAGGCCCGATGATGAAGCCGACGCCGAACGCCGCGCCGATCAAGCCGAAATTCGCCGCGCGTTTTTCAGGCGGCGAGATATCCGCGATATAGGCGTTCGCGGTTGAGAATGTCGCTGAGAAAGATCCGGCGAGAATGCGCGCAAGAAAGAGGATGGAGAGAGAGGGCGCAATCGCCATCAGAAGGAAATCGAATGAGTACGCGCACAGCGAGCCGAGAATGATCGGACGTCGGCCGAAGCGATCGGAAAGGGAGCCGAAGATCGGCATCATGATGAATTGCATGACTGCATAGGCCATTGAGAGAAGGCCGCCCCATCGGGCGGCCTCGGCGCGGCCCTGGCCCGAGACTTCCATGACGAGTTCCGGCATCACCGGCATGATGATGCCGAAACCGATCATGTTGATCAGGACAGTAATGAAAATGAAAAAAAGGGCGTTCCGCCCCGGCTTACGCAAGGTCATGCAATATCCCGACTCTCTCCGTCAGATGTCTTTATAGTCAGGCGCCGTCTCGTCCGTCTCGATCGGCGTCACCTTGATCGCGGTTATTTGATTGCGCCGGCGACGCATGATCCGGAAGCGATAGCCGTGAAACGAAAAGGTCTGCCCGACATCCGGGATTGCCTGCGCTTCATGGATGACAAGGCCGGCGACGGTGACGGCTTCCTCGTCGGGTAGATTCCAGTCCATCGCGCGATTGAGATCGCGGATGGTGACATTGCCGTCGACATTGATCGATCCGTCGGTCTGCGGACGAACGCCCTGAACGGGAAGATCGTGCTCATCCTCGATCTCGCCGACGATCTCCTCGATGATGTCTTCAAGCGTGACGAGCCCCATGATCGAGCCGTATTCGTCGACGACAAGCGCGAAATGCTCCTGGCGGCGTTTGAAATTGTCGAGCTGCTCGGCGAGCGTCGTCGTCTCAGGCGCGAAATAGGGCTGGCGCGCAAGCTCGGCGATATTGACGCGCGCAGGGTTTCCTTCCGCCTCCCACAGTGCGCTCAGAATGTCCTTGGCGTGCAGAACGCCGATGATGTTTTCCGGCGTGTCGCGATAGAGCGGCAGTCTCGTGTGCCCGCTTTTAAGCGCCTTGGCGATCAGCGTCGCGGGCTTGTCGTCGATATCGAGCATGTCGATCGACTTCCGGTGGATCATGATCTCGTCAATGCGGATTTCATCGAGATCGAGCGCGCCGCGGAAAATGTCGCGCGCCTCTTTTTCAAGGCCGCCTTCTTCGTGATGCAGCTCGACGGCGCCGCGCAACTCGTCCGCCGCTGAGAAGATCTGCTCTCCCTTCGCCAGCCTGAGGCCGATGAGCGACAGGGCGCCGCGGACGATGAATTGCAGGATCCAGGTGATCGGCGCGAACAGGATGACGATCCAGCGCATGATCGGCGCGACGAACATTGCGATCGAATCGGGACGCGTTATCGCCGCCGTTTTCGGCGCGACTTCGGAAAAGATGACGACGAGCAGGGTCATCACCAGCGTCGCAAGCGCGACGCCCGCCTGGCCGAAGAGATGCAGGAACAAGGTCGTCGCGATCGCTGAGGCGAGAATATTGACGAGATTGTTGCCGAGCAGGATGGCGCCGATCAGTCTCTCGCGATCGCGGATGAGCGCGTTGACGCGCTTTGCGCGCTTGTCGCCGTCGGATTCCAGCTTGTGCATGCGCGCGCGCGATGTTGCGGTGAGCGCTGTTTCAGATCCTGAAAAAAAGGCGGACAGGAAAAGAAGAAGAATGACGGCGCCGGCGGTCGGCGCGATGTTCGGATCAAGGTCGGTCATGGTTCGTACGGAGCCTTCGTTCTCCCTTGAGAGATCAACGCGCGCCGGCGCTTTTCAGAAATTCGACAATCGTCGACGGGTCGACGGCTTTTTCGATATAGGCCTCGCCGAGGCGCCGGACGAGGATAAGCGTCAATGCGCCCTGCTCGACTTTCTTGTCCTGCAGCATGGCGCTGAGGAGGGCGTCGGCGGCGAATTCTCCGCCGCGCGCCGCATCGGCGAGGGTTGAAGGAAGGCCGGTCGCTTTCAGATGCGCGCGCAGCCGTTCGGCGTCGGCGGGCGGGCAGCCCTTCATCGCGACCGAAAAATCGAAGGCGAGCATCATCCCGACGGAGACGGCTTCACCGTGCAGGAGGCCGCCGGAATAGCCCTGCGCCGCCTCGAGCGCATGACCGAATGTGTGGCCGAGATTGAGGAGCGCGCGCACGCCGTGTTCGCGTTCGTCCGCGGCGACGATTTCCGCCTTCGTTTCGCAGGCGCGTTTGACGGCGACGCGCCTGGCGGTCGCGTCGCCCGCGAGAACGTCCGCGCCGCGGTTTTCGAGCCAGGCGAAAAACGGCTCATCGCCGAGCGCGCCGTATTTGACGACTTCGGCGTAGCCGGCCTTGAGCTCGCGCGCCGGCAATGTCGCGAGCGCGGCGACGTCGGAGATGACGATCTTCGGTTGATGGAATGCGCCGATTAGATTTTTGCCGTGCGTTGAATTGACGGCTGTCTTGCCGCCGACCGAACTGTCGACCTGGGCGAGCAGCGTCGTTGGAATTTGCGCGAAGGCGCAGCCGCGTTTGACGATCGCGGCCGCGAAGCCGGCGAGATCGCCGATGACGCCGCCCCCGAACGCCAGGATCGTATCGTTCCGCTCGACGCCGAGCGCGATCAGGCGCTCGACGAGGTCGGTCAGGCCTTGCATCGACTTGGCGGCTTCGCCCGGTTCAAGAACGATTTTTTCAAACGCGACGCCGGCCGCCCCGAGCCCGTATTCAAGCCGCGGCCCCTGCGCCGCATCGACATGGCGGTCGGTGACGATGACCGTCCAGGGGCGATTGAGCGTCGGCTTCAACAGCGCGCCGGCGCTTTCGAGCAGCCCTTCGCCGATATGAATCTCATAGCTTTGCGCGCCGATATTGACGGAACAAATGTCGACGGTCATGGCGCCGGCTCCTCGGGGAAATGTTTGGCGAGCGCGGCGATGATCGCGTTGACGGTGCGGGCATGGCTGCCGGCGTTGCTTTCAATCGCAATCGTCGCCGCTTCGTAAAACGGCGTTCTTTGTTCGAGCAGGCGCGTGATGATCTCCCGCGGCTCGCCGGATTTCAGGAGCGGCCGGGTCGGCCGGCGCGTCGCGCGCTTGACGAGCGTGTCGATGTCGGCGCGGATCCAGACCGAGACGGCGCGTTCGGCGACCAGCTTTCTCGTCGCGGGGGTTGTCAGCGCGCCGCCCCCGGTCGCCAGCACGATCGGCTCGCCGGCGAGCAGGCGCTCGATCACCTGCGCCTCGCCGCGGCGAAAGCTCTCCTCTCCATGGCGCGCGAAGAGTTCGCTGACGCTCATGCCTGCTGCGGCCTCGATCTCGGCGTCGGCGTCGAAAAACGGCAGGTCGAGCGCCGCGGCCAGCCTTCGCCCGACGGTTGTCTTGCCGGCGCCCATCATGCCGACCAGCGCGATCGGTCGGTCGATTTTGAGCCGGCGGGTCAGGGGCTTGCGGCGCGAAGCGGACATGGGGCCAGTCTCTAATCAAGCCGCCCGCGAAGCGCCAGTGCGATAAAGACCCAAGGTTTCGACATGGGGCCGGTTTGGTCTAGAAGGGTGGCGCCAACCCTTCGCATCCGGGAGTTTTGTCGCTGTGCGCTTTGTTCTAGCCGTTCTTGTCGTCGTCATTCTGGCGATTGTCGGGCTCTATGTTTACGGGCTGACGCTCAAACCCGACACGCGGGTCATCGAGCAGGATGCGATCGGGGCGTCGAATGGCTGACGTCGCCCGAACGTTTATCCTCGCGGCGGCGCTCGCGCCGGCCGCCCTGTTCTGCGGGGCCGCGTCCGCCCAGACGGCGCCGCTCGCGCCGATCGAACAGGCGTCCTTGTCGCGCGACGCTTTCGCGACCGGCCTTCTCGACAGGAGCGGCGGCGCCCTCGACGCCGATCTGTGGCGCGGATCGAGCGCCCGCTCGCTTGAGGCGTTGCTTGACGCGCTGCCTGCGCGGCCGGCCGGTCCGTCGATCGGGTCGGCGATGCGCCGCGTGCTGCTGACGCCGGGCGATGCGCCGGCGGATGCGGGACCCGCGCTCGGCGGCGCGAAGCTGAGGGCGCTCGTCGCGGCCGGGTTCATCGAGGAAGCGCGCTCGATTGAAAGCCTCGCCTCGGGCGCCAATTCGGATCCCGCGAGCGTTGAGGCGATGGCGACCGCCGATCTTCTTTCCGGCGATACGGATGCGGCCTGCGCGAAGGCGCGCCGCGTGACGGCGGGCGGCGACACCGCCTTCTGGGTGAAGCTGAGGATCGTCTGTTACGCCGCCGCGAATGAACTCGACGCGGCGGAACTTGCGTTCGGCATTCTGAAGGAAAACGGCTGGGCGGACGCAGAGGATGAAGCGGTGTTTGCGCCGCTCGCCGCCGGCGCCCGTCCGAAGACGGCGCTGTCGCCTGTCGACGCCGTGCAGCTCGCTGCGATAAAAGCGATGGGCGCGCCGTTGGCGCCCGCCTTTCTCGAACGCGCCGACGGCGGCGTCGTCAAATCGGTCGCAAAGGATGCGAGCCGCGACTGGCCGACGCGCCTTGAAGCGGCGCGCCGCGCCGCCGCCATGGGTGTAATGAGCGGCGCGGAGTTGAAATCTCTCTACGCCGCCTCCGGCGACGCGGGCGCCGCCTATCAGGCGATACGCGCGATGTCCGCGCCGGAGCTCATCCGCGACAAGGCGGCGCGCATCGCAAATGAAATCGACGCCGCGACCGGCTTTGAAAGCCTCTTCGCAGCGTCTGTTCTTTATGCGGACGATCTTGAGGCGCTCGAAGGCGCGCTTGTGCCGGCGCGGGACGCGCAGCTTTTCGCGCTGGCGCGTCTTGCGCTCGGCGATGCGGTCGCCGCCGAGCGCTGGCTCACATCCGCCGCAGCCGATGTCGTCAAGGGTCTTCCCGAAGAGCAGGCGATGCGTTTCATCGACACCGCCGGCGTTCTCGCAGCGCTTGAGCCGGCCGGCGCCGGCCGCGTCGCCGCCGCCGCGAATGTCGCGCTCGCCCCGCCGCGCCTTGCTGCGGTTTCGGGCGCTCGCTCATCCGGCGATCTCGCGGTCATTGTCGCATCTGCGATCGACGCGGCTGCGCGCGGCGCGAAGGGAGAAGCCGCGCTCGCCGCGCTCGCCGCGTCAGGCGGGGCTGAAGCGGGCGATCCTGTCGCCGAAGCGGTGACGACGCGCGCCTTTGCGGCCGCCGGCATGGCGGAGACCGTTCGCCGGCGCACCGTCGAAAAAGCGATCGCCGGGCTTTTCCCCGATCAGGAACCGGCCGCCGGGACCGCGCTTCCCGAGGCGACGCCCGCCTCGGCGCCGTCGCGCCTGACGCCGCGGCTGAAACCCAAGCGCTCGATATGAAGGGTGCGCCGGCGTCGCAAGACGGGCGGTTGATCGAGCTGTTCCTCGATATGATGACGGTTGATCGCGCGGCCGCGGCCAACACGCTGAAGAATTACGGCCGCGATCTTCAGCGCTTTTCGGAGTTCCTCCGTGGACGGAAGGAAACGCTTGTCGGCGCCGGCGCTGACGACATTTCCGCCTGGCTCGCCGAGCTTGAAGCCGAAGGTCTCGCAGCCTCGACGGCGGCGCTCAAATGTTCCGCCGTCCGCCAGTTCTATGCGTTTCTCTATGAGGAAGGCCATCGCGGCGACAATCCGGCGCTGGCGATCGATCGGCCGCGCACTAGACGGCCGCTGCCGAAAATATTGAGCGAAGACGAAGCGCGCCGCCTTGTCGAGGCGGCGTCCGGCGCGGATGCGAAGTCGCTGCGCCTGCGGGCGATGGTCGAACTTCTCTACGCCGCCGGGCTTCGCGTGTCGGAACTCGTTTCCGTTCCGCTTTCGGCGGCGCAGGCCGGCCGCGAAGCGCTCATCGTGCGCGGCAAGGGCGACAAGGAACGGCTCGTTCCGGTCGGCGGCGCGGCGCGTCGCGCGCTCGACGCCTATCTAGCCATTCGCGAGACGTTTCTCGCCGATGATCGCAAGGGCGGCAAACAGCCCTCCCGCTTTCTGTTTCCCTCGCGCGGCAAGAGCGGCCATGTGACAGCGGCGCGCTTCGCCCAGCAGATCAAGGATCTTGCGATCGCCGCGGGCATAGCGCCCGAACGCGTGTCGCCGCACGTCCTTCGTCACGCTTTCGCGACGCACCTTCTTTCCGGCGGCGCCGATCTCAGAAGCGTTCAGGCGATGCTCGGCCACGCCGACATCGCAACGACGGAAATCTACACCCATGTCTCGCAGGATCGCCTGCGCGATCTTGTGTTCACCGCCCATCCGCTCGCCCGCAAGAGCGGCAAGGGGCGACGGTCCGCCCGCCTTGATCGGCCGGGCGGCGAGGACTAAGTCACGAAAACGCAAACGGAAAAAGCACGGCGCGCATGCACAAATATCTCGATTTCGAAAAACCGATCGCCGAACTCGAAAGCCGGATCGAAGAGCTGAAGAAACACGGCGGCGACAAGGCGAGCGTCGCCGACGAAATCGCCCGCCTCGAAACGCGCGCGCAGGAAACGCTGAAAGACACCTACCGCAAGCTGTCGCGCTGGCAGAAGACGCAGGTCGCGCGGCACGCGTCCCGCCCGCATTTTTCCGATTATGTCGGCTATCTCGTTGAGGACTTCACGCCGCTCGCCGGCGACCGAGCCTTCGGCGAGGACGAGGCGATCGTCGGCGGCCTCGCGCGGTTGCGCGGGCGGTCGATCATGCTCATCGGCCATGAGAAGGGCGCCGACACGGCGAGCCGCGTCAAGCACAATTTCGGCATGGCGAACCCTGAAGGCTATCGCAAGGCGATCCGCCTGATGGAACTCGCCGAACGCTTCCAGCTTCCTGTCGTGACGCTTGTCGACACGCCGGGCGCCTATCCGGGGCGCGGCGCGGAAGAACGCGGACAGGCCGAAGCGATTGCAACGTGCACGGAGAAATGCCTGGCGCTCGGCGCGCCGATCGTCGCCGTCATCGTCGGCGAAGGCGGATCGGGCGGCGCTGTCGCGCTCGCCGCCGCCAACAAGGTTCTGATGCTTGAACACGCCGTCTATTCGGTCATTTCGCCGGAAGGCTGCGCGTCGATCCTCTGGAAGGACGCGCAAGGGAAAGGCGAAAGCAAGGCGCCGGACGCTGCGGAGGCGATGAAGATTTCAGCCGATGACCTGATCGGTCTCGGCGTTGTCGACGGCGTCGTGCCGGAACCCGTCGGCGGCGCGCATCGCGACGCCGCGCTCGCCGCCGAACGTCTCGGCGATGCGATTGAAGCGGCGATTGAAGAGCTTGCGCCCCTTTCGGCGGACCAGCTTCGTCGCCACCGCCGCGACAAGTTCCTCGCGATCGGGCGATCGGGCGTCGTTTAGGCGCGCGACCTGCGGGAAAACAATTTTCGGCGCGTATTGTCATTAACCATATAGCGAATTGTTTTCGCGCGGCTTTCCGACTTATCCCCCTACTTATCC
>JAGRED010000011.1 GCA_020446725.1 Parvularculaceae bacterium
AGCGCTGCGCCGGGTTCTCGCGAGTCAGGCCGACGGCGACTGGCCGGCGCTCATCCAATCGGTCGATGTTGAGCCGGGTTATGAAAACGCGCTCGCCGCCGCGCTCGGCGACGATCTTTTCGCCTCGCTCGATCATGCGGCGCCGGCTTTCTGGAGCGGACGCGAAGGCGTCGCGCACGCCGGCGACTTGCCGATGGGCGTCGCGCCGTTGTCGCGTTACGTTGCGGCGCCGCCGGCGCTCGCGCTGCGTCTGGCGATGGTCGGCATTGTCGATGAGGAACAGGGCGCGCATCTCGCCGCGGCGCTCGCGCCGGGGCAACGGCTTGTTTCGCGCAAGGGCGATCTGTGGCGCTGGGACGGGTTCGTGACACGCGCGGAAGCGAAGACCGCTGCGGCAATCCGGCTTGAGCAGCGCAACCGCCTCCACCAGCTTGAAAAAGATTTCTCCGTCGCTGAGGAACGCGCGCAAACCGCCGCCGAAGCGCACGGCGCAGCGCAGGAAGAATTCACGCGCCGCCAGACGAATGAACGCGATGCGCGCGCGCTCTTCATCGAGGCGCGGCGCGCGCTTGATACGGCGCGGACGAGACAGGTCGATCTAGAACGCGAGCATGAGCGCGCGACGACGCGTCTCGCCTCAATCGCCGAGGCGATGTCGCTCGCCGAAGCCGACCGCACGGAAACCGGCGGCGAGCTGAACGCGGCGCGCGACGAGAAATCCCGCCTGCCCGATGCGTCGGTGATCGCCGAGGGCGTCGGCGCGGCGCGCGAAGCGGCGGCGAAAGCCCGAGCCGAGGCGACCGAGGCGCGCGCGGCGCATAACGATCTTTCGCGCGAATCGGAAATGCGCGGCCGGCGCATCGACGAGATTGCGCGCGAGCGCAGCGTCTGGGCGACGCGCAGCGAAACCGCCGCCGGGCGGATGACGGAAATCGACGAGCGACTGTCGGCGACGAATGCCGCCAATGAGATAGCGGTCGCGCAGCCGGCCGAAATCGAGGAAAAGCGCAGCGCGCTGCTCGACCAGATTGGCGACGCCGAGAAAACGCGCAGCGCCGCCGGCGACGCGCTCGCCATCGCGCTCACCCGCGCGCAGGATGCGGACCGCACGGCGAAGTCGTGCGATGCGGCGGCGGCCGAAGCGCGCGAGGCGCGAGCGCGCCTTCAGGCGCAATCGGAAGCCGCGATCGCCCGGGTCGAGGAAGCGACCCTCATCGCGCACGAAACCTGCAATGCGACACCCGAAGAACTGCCGGAAATCGCCGAGTTCAAGGACGGCGCGGAACTTCCCGCGCGCGCCGACATCGACGCCAAACTCGAACGCTACAAGCGCGAGCGCGAAAATCTCGGCGGCGTCAACCTGCGCGCCGATGAAGAAATGCGCGAAGTTTCAGCGCGGCTTGAAGAACTGACGACCGAGCGTGAGGATTGCGAAGGCGCGATCCGGAAACTGCGCGCCGCGATCGGCAGCCTGAACCGCGAGGCGCGCGAGCGTCTCAATGCGGCGTTCGAAACGGTCAACCGCAACTTCTCCTCGCTCTTCACGCGCCTCTTCAACGGCGGCCAGGCGGAACTGCGTCTCATCGATTCGGAAGACGTGCTCGAAGCTGGCCTTGAAATTTACGCATCGCCGCCGGGCAAGAAACTCGCGTCAATGTCGCTGATGTCGGGCGGCGAACAGGCGCTGACCGCGACCGCGCTCATCTTCGCCGTCTTCATGGCGAATCCTGCGCCCGTCTGCGTGCTGGACGAAGTCGACGCGCCGCTGGACGATGCGAACGTTGAACGTTTCTGCCGCCTGCTTCACGAAATGGCGCAGGAAACCAAAACGCGCTTCCTCATCATCACGCACCATGCGCTCACCATGTCGCGCATGAACCGCCTGTTCGGCGTCACCATGGTTGAACGCGGCGTATCGCAGCTTGTCTCCGTCGATCTGCACAAGGCCGAAGAACTCGCCGCGGCGGAATAGCCTCAAGCCGACCGGTGGACGATCACGTCAAATCCTTCCGCTTGCGAAGGCGGCGTGAAATGACGCGTGAACGCATCGAATTCCGCGTCGCTCACTTCATAGTCATGCAAGCCTGACGCGTTGCGCGCGTGAAGACGGCTTCGGCAGATTTCTGCCGGCGTGTCGATAAAATGCAGCTTGTGCGCCGCGCCTGCGCCTTCAAACACCGTTCGCATCCACAGGCGGCTCTTGACCGTGTTCGCCGGAAAATCGAGGACGACGGACATTCCGGCCCGCAAGAGGTCGACCAGATGCGGCCGCATCGCATCCTGAAGGCGCGCGACATAAAAGACATAATCGTCGAGCGTTTTCACCTCTGTCGGATAGAGCGCCGACATCCATTTGTCCTGGACGACAAGGATGGTTTTGTCATTCGCCGCGAGGCTCGCGGCAAGGGTCGATTTCCCCGCGGCGATTTTTCCGCAAAGCATGTGCAAGGTCGGCGTTTCAGTCATGGTGATTCTCGCTTCGCACATGCGCCTGACCGGGTCGCTGGGCGTATATCTACGCCGCCGCCCCGGTTTCCGGCGCTGTGCGGCGCTTCATGCGGCGACTATCGGCAAGCGCGTCCCGTGAAGTCAATTCGCATCGTCTCATCGCTGCCGCGCAACGCCTCACCGCAAATTTTGTGGCGTTGATCGCCGGGCGCTGCTCTTATCGCCGCCGAAAAAAGCAGAGGGGTTCCCATGCGTCCGATCCACTATCTGACGGCAAGCGCCGTCGCCATCGCCCTTTCCGCCTGCGCAAGCGCGCCTCAGGCGCCGGCATGGCCTAAAGCCGATCTCGCCTCGGCGGCCGCGTCGGTCAATGTCGATCCCGCCGCCAATATTTTTCTCGCCGAATGGACGGGCCCCTATGGCGGCGTTCCGGCATTCGACAAGATGGACCTCAACGCGCTTAAACCCGGCATCGAAGCCGGCATGGCGATGAACCTCGCCGAAGTTGACGCGATCGCAAACAATCCGGCGCCAGCGACCTTCGAGAACACGATCCTCGCGCTTGAAGATTCGGGGCGTGCGCTCGGCGATCTCTTCACCTATTACGGCATTCTTTCGAGCAACATGTCGACGCCCGAATTCCGCGCGATCCAGCAGGAAATGGCGCCGAAACTCGCCGAATTCAATTCGAAGATCACCCAGAACGAAAAACTCTTCACGCGCGTCAGGGCGGTGCATGACAGCGCAGCGCTGAAGAAGATGCGGCCGGACCAGCAGCGTCTCGTCAACCTCGTCTATGACGGCTTCGCCCGCAACGGCGCGACGCTTGAAGGCGACGCGAAGGATCGTTACGCGGCGATCAACCAGCGCCTTGCGGAACTTCACACGAAATTCGCCAACAACGTCCTGCATGACGAAGAAAGCTACGTCACTTATCTCAGCAAGGGCGAACTCGGCGGCCTTCCCGAGTCTCTCGTCGCAGCGGCGGCCGCGGCGGCCGAAGAACGCGGCCGGAAAGGCAAATACGCGATCACCAATACGCGCTCGTCGATGGATCCGTTCCTCACCTATTCGACGAACCGCAATCTGCGCGAAAAAGTCTGGCGCACTTATTACAATCGCGGCGACAATGGCGATGAGTGGGACAATAACGCGCTCATCGCGGAAATCCTGCAGCTGCGAGACGAGCGC
The DNA here is from genome assembly GCA_020446725.1 of Parvularculaceae bacterium. Taxonomy (GTDB): domain Bacteria; phylum Pseudomonadota; class Alphaproteobacteria; order Caulobacterales; family Parvularculaceae; genus Amphiplicatus. The sequence goes on from JAGRED010000011.1 coordinate 3,640, forward strand.
GTCGGTCTTCTCGGTTATGACAATTATGCGGCCTGGCGGCTTGAAGACCGCATGGCGAAAACGCCCGAACGCGCGATGGACCTGATGACGGGCGTCTGGCGCGCCTCCGTCGCCCGGGTGAAGGAGGAAGTCGCCGACATGCAGGCGGTCGCCGACACGGAAGGCGCGAATATCACGATCGAGCCTTGGGATTACCGTTTCTATGCGGAGAAGGTGCGCAAGGCGAAATACGACCTCAACTCCGAGGAAGTGAAGCAATATCTCGAGCTCGGCAAGCTGCGCGACGCGATGTTCTTCGTCGCGGGCGAGCTTTTCAATTTCAACTTCACGCCAGTCGCGGAAGGCGACGTTCCCGTCTATCAGGAAGACGTCAAGGTCTGGGAAGTGACCGACAAGACGACCGGCGCGCATATCGGCTTGTGGTATCTCGACCCCTTCGCGCGGCCCGGCAAGCGTTCAGGCGCATGGGCGAATTCTTATCGCACGCATGAAACGTTCAACGGAAACAAGACCGTTCTCGTCTCGAACAATTCGAATTTCGTCAAAGGCGCGCCGGGCGAACCCGTGCTCATCTCCTGGGATGACGCGAACACCTATTTCCACGAATTCGGCCATGCGCTTCACTCGCTCGCCTCGAACGTCGCCTACCCGACGCTGAACGGCGGCGTCCGCGACTACACCGAATTCCAGTCGCAATTGCTGGAACGCTGGCTGCCGACGGACGAAGTGATCAACCGCTTCCTCATCCACTACAAAACCGGCGAGCCGATGCCGAAAGACCTTGTCGACAAGATCAAGGCGGCCGCGAATTTCAATCAGGGATTTGAAACGACGGAATATCTCGCCTCGGCGCTGATCGACATGAAGTTTCACACCGTCGATCCGACAGGCATCGATCCTGACGCGTTCGAACGCGAGGAGCTGGAAAAACTCGGCATGCCGAAAGAATTGCCGATGCGTCACCGCTCGCCGCATTTCGGGCACATCTTCTCCGGCGAAGGCTATTCGGCGGGCTATTACGGCTATATGTGGGCCGACGTCCTCACCGCCGACGCGGCCGAGGCGTTCGCCGAAGCGCCGGGCGGTTTCTATGACAAGAAAGTCGCGAAAAAACTGGTCGATTATCTCTTCGCGCCGCGCAATGCGATGGATCCGGCAGAAGCCTATCGCAAGTTCCGCGGCCGCGACGCCAAAGTCGAAGCGCTGATGCGCGATCGCGGCTTCCCGGTGACGGAAGAAAATTAGGCGCGTTTCACCGTGCGGCCGGCGGCGATGTTTTCGGCCTCTTCCTTAAGACGGAAGAGGTCGATCTTGACGCCGCTCGCCATCATATGCGCGTGCTGCTTCACCTGACGGTCGCAAAGCGCGTCGAGAAAAAACGTCCGCTCCGTCAGCGTCACGACCGATCCGCCGGGCGCCGGCGCAATTTCGTAACGGCTCGACGATTTCACAACAGCGCCGATCGGCGCGCCGCCGTCGCCGAAGACGGTCGTCGCGACAACATCAGGTCCTGTCGCCGCTTCGATCTGAATCAGAAAGGGTTCATCAGGCATGCGCTTGTCAGTAAGCCGGTAAAGGCCGCGCGCGCGATCGACCGCTTCAACCTTGTCGCCGCGCAGCCCCCAGCGATGCCCATCGCCCGACGGATCAATGAGCCGGCGAACGATTTCGGGCGACGCGCCAATAGTCGCGTTCACCGTCGTCACGACCGCGCCCTCGGCGTCGCGTTGAGGCGCGCCTGCACCCGAATCGAATTGGGCGGGCGAGAGGCCGGCTGCCCGGCGAAGGGCGGAGATGATTCGATCAAGGAACATTCCGGGAGCATCGCCTGAAAGCTTTAAGGCGGGGTTTCCTCGCGACGCGGGAAAAGCGCGGCGCAGGCCCCGCGCGGCGAGACGCCGCGGGGCCTATAAAGCCCGAAATTCAAGCGATTACCGGCCCTTTTCCAGCCTTGACGCTGCGGCGCCACATCGCTAGTTTCCCGCCGATTCCAAGGGTGCGGCGTTCGTCGCGCCCCCTTTCGGGCACGCCAATGTCAGATGGCGCCAAGCAGGGACCACCCTCGCTCGATGAGTTTTCGAGACGCCTCGACGCCGCACGCGGCGACAGGGCGCCGGAAAAAAACTCGAACCGAGCGAGCGGCGCAGCGCTCGGTCGAGCGTTTCGCGTCGGGTCGGAGCTGTTGGCGGGGCTGATTGTCGGATCGCTGCTCGGTCTGGGGCTCGACACGTTTTTCGGCACGAAGCCTTTCCTGCTTCTTGTCGGCATCTTTCTGGGGTTTGCGGCGGGCGTTCTCAACGTCAGTCGCGCGTTCAAGGCGTCGGCGTCCGACGCATCTGACAGCGGAAACAATCCGTCCGGACAGGGATGATCCCTCGCCCGGGCCGGCGAAGGGAATGAGCCAGATGATTCACGCGGCGACGCCAGGCCTTCAGGCCGCCGGCCCGATGGAGCAGTTCGAGATTCTTCCCATCGTGCCGCTGACGCTCGGGAACATCGACGTATCCTTCACCAATTCGGCGCTTTGGATGACGATCGGCGTCGTCGCCATCGCCCTCTTCTTCTTTTTCGCCACGAACCGGCGCGCGCTCATTCCGGGCCGCATGCAGTCGGTCGCCGAAATCCTCCACGAATTCGTCGCCAATCTCGTGCGCGACACGATCGGCCATGACGGTATGAAGTTCTTCCCCTACGTCTTCACGCTGTTCATCTTCATCCTGACGGCCAATTTCTTCGGCCTCATCCCGTCAATCCCGGGTTCGCCGCACAACCTTCACACCTTCACGACGACGAGCCACATCATCGTCACCTTCGCGCTCGCCATGCTGACGATCACGATTGTCATCATTTACGGCTTTGCGAAGAACGGCCTCAAATTCCTAAAGCTTTTCGCGCCATCGGGCCTGCCCATCTGGCTGATGCCGATCCTCGTGCCGATCGAGATCATCTCATTCCTGTCGCGGCCGGTCAGTCTCGGCGTGCGACTGTTCGCCAACATGCTGGCCGGGCACATCATCCTGAAACTCTTCGCGGGCTTCGTCATCGCGCTTCTCGGCGCGGGCGGCTTCGCCTCCATTCTCGCTATCGCGCCGTTCCTCGGATCGATTGCGATCTTCCTGCTGGAGTTTCTGGTGGCGGCGCTTCAGGCCTATGTGTTCGCGATCCTGACCTGCATCTATCTGTCCGACGCGGCGCACGCCGCCGACCACTGACGAATTAAGTCGAGTTCCCTCGCGGCAAACGGGCCGACCGCGACAGAGGGGTTAGAGGCTCTTGATTGAAAGAAGACCTTAGGAGTTCACCAATGGAAGTTGAAGCAGCAAAACTGATCGGCGCGGGCATCGCGGCCATTCCGCTCGCGGGCGCGGGCGTCGGCCTCGGCCTCATCTTCGGCAACTTCCTTGCCGGCGCGTTCCGCAATCCGTCCGCCGCAGCGGCGAACCAGCAGACGATGCTTCTCGCCTTCGCGCTGACGGAATTCACGGGCCTCCTCGGCTTCGTTATCGCGATGATCATTCTCTACGCGTTCTAATCTTCTGGAACGCCGGACCCTCAACAGGCGGCGCTAATCATGCTTGTCTCTATCCTCACCGCAGGCGCGGAAGCGGCGGAGAGCGCCGGGCTTCCCCAGCTCGACGCCTCGACTTGGCCAAGCCAGCTCTTCTGGCTCGCGGTCACGTTCGGCCTGCTTTACTGGGTCATGTCCTCGATGATCCTGCCGCGCATCGGCGCCGCCATTGAGGAGCGCCGCGACCGGATTGCGGACGACCTCGACAAGGCGGCTGAGTCGCGCCGTCTCGCCGAGGAAGCCGAGACCGCCTTCAACCGCGCCCTCGCCGACGCCCGGGCGAAAGCCCAGGCGGTGACGGGGGAAGCGCGCGAGGAGGTCAACGCGGAAATCGACGCCATGCGCAAGGACGCGGAAGCGGCGATCTCCGCCAAGACCGCCGTCGCCGAGCAGCACATCGCCTCGCTGAAGGCGAGCGCGGAAGCCAAAGTGCGTGAAGCGGCGCAGGAGACGACGCGCGCCGTCGTTGAGGCGCTCATTCATGAAACGCCGACGCCTGCGGTCGTCGATGCGGCCATCGCCAAAGCCGTGAAGGCCTGAAGGGATCGGTTATGATCGACGTGCTTTCCCTCCTGTCCGCCGCCGCCGAGGAAGCCGCGCATGGCGCAGCCGAGGCGCATGAAGCGAGCGGCGGGCTTCTCCAGGATACGACCTTCTGGGTGTTGCTCGCCTTCCTGCTTGTGGTCGGACTCTTCTGGCGCGCGGGCGTGCACAAGATGATCGCCTCAGGGCTCGACAAGCGCGCGCAGGACATTGCGGACGAACTTGATCGCGCGCGCGCGCTGCGCGACGAGGCGCAAGAGCTGCTCGCTAAATATCAGCGCCGCCAGCGCGAGGCCGAAGAAGAAGCTTCCGGCATCATCGAACAGGCCAAGAAGGACGCCCAGCGCCTTGCGGCCGAGGCGCGCGAGAAGATCGAAGAGCAGATCACCCGGCGCACCAGGGCCGCGGAAGAAAAAATCGCCCGCGCTGAAGCGCAGGCGATCGCCGAGATGCGCTCGCAGACCGCCGATCTCGCGATCGAGGCGGCGCGCGAAATCATCGGCTCCCGCATGGATCAGGGCGCGCAGTCGGCGCTCGCCGAGCGGGCGATCGACGAGCTTCGAACCAAGCTGCACTAAGCGGCGACAGAGACACGCGAACAAAGCCGGGCGAACGCCCGGCTTTTTTCGTTTGGTCAGAACTTCGCCTTGAACGACAGGTTGAGTTCCTGCGTCTGGTAGAAATTCTCGTATATCGCACGGAAGCCGAAACCGTCGATCCGGTAACGATAGCCGAACGAATTGAAAATGTCGGTCGCGGCGAAGACGATTTCGCCCCTTCCCTTCAGGACCGGCTTTGAAAACCCGAGATCGATCGACGTGCGGTCGTCCTGGCGCCCCTGGGCGATGTTGCGCGCGGCGTAATGGACGGCGGTGACGTTCAGCTCCATATCGCCCGGCAGATAGAAGCGATTGTTTAGTTTCGCGTCCCAGGTTGAGCCTTTCGACGCATTGATCTGAACTTGTCGCGGGACCGGAAAGAGAAGGTCGATGGTGAACGGATCGACCTCGATCTCGTACCAGTCGAAGCTGCCCGATAAATCCCAGAAATCGCCGATCTTCCGGCTCGCGATCAGCTCCAGGCCGTAATTCGCGGCGTGACCGGTGTTGGCGTAAATCCGGTTGATGATGTCGTAGGTCGCATTCGTCGCGTCGATGGTGAAGACGCGCGTGAACGGATCGTCGATGTCACGATAAAAGGCGGCGAGCGAGGCCGAGCCATTCTCGAAGGAATGCTGGTAGGAAACCTCATAGACCTTCGTGAATTGCGGCCGCAGATAGGGATTGCCGACTTTCAGAAGTTCCGGGTCGTCATATTTCGGGAAGATCCGCAATTCCGGCTCGCCCGGCCGGTCGACGCGGATGTTGAAAAACGCCGACAGATTGTCGTCGTCGCCAAGATGCCAGGTAAGACGCGTATTCGGATAGACGCGGAAATAGTCATAGGCGTCGCTGGTCGGATAATAAATGTTGTCCGCCGGCAGGTCGTAGGCGACTTTCGTCTGCTCGACGCGGACGCCGATCTCCGCCGTGTAGCGCGATTTTTCACGCACGTAATTTGCGTATGCGGAGTAGATATCCTCCCGCCAGTCCGAATGATCGCCGAGGCCCGGATAGATGACGGACTGGACGCCGCGCACGACGTCGTAATCGATCGGCAGGCGCCGCCATTGGCCTTTAAGCCCCGCCTCGATCCGTCCGCTCGGCAGCGGCCGCACATAATCGACGGTGACGGGAATGATGTTCTCTCGCGCGACGAGATGAGTTGAATCCGTTCCGACGCGCACCGGCGAGCGTTCATTGAGGAAATAGGCCTCGTCTTCCCAGGCGCGCGTATACTGTGCATTGACCGAGAATTTATGGCCCGGCGCATCGAACGCATGTTCCCAGTCGATCGCGCTGGTGAAATTGCCTGTCCCTTCGTCTTCGCGCCAGAACCAGAACCGCAATTCCTCGGCGGTGTCGGCGTTGAGGAACGGGATTTCAGCCTGATCAATGTGATGTTCGTAGTCGATGCCCGCTGAAAAACTCAGCGTGTCCGATCCGTCGACATCCCAGTCGACGCCGGTCTTCAGGATATATTGCTTCTGCTTGCGGTTTTCAGGCACCTGACTGGCGATGGCCAGCCCCGAATCGTAAAAGCGCGTCGTAAACTCGTTATTCGGCAGGTCGCGCTGGATCAGGAATTCGCCGCGCAGGAAGCTGCGAACATTCTCGGTGTTGTAGCGCAGATTGGTCGAAAGGACGCCGCGCGGATTGTTGTCGAAACTGCCGAGCGGCGAAGGATTGTCTTCCCTGCGTTTCGATATCTGACCGATGCCGCCGGTGATCGACGCATCGCCGTTGAAACCGAGCTGGGCGTCTTTCTTGTAAATGATGTTGATGACGCCGGCCATGCCGGCCGCGTCATATTTCGCCGACGGGTTGGTGATGATCTCTATACGGTCGATATTGTCGGCCGGGATCGTGTCGAGCCCTTTCTGCTCGCCATAGCCGGTCTGCGCCGATTGCTTGCCGTCCTGAAGGATGACGAGGCGGTCGCTGCCTCTAAGACGCACCTTGCCGTCCTGCTCGACCGTAACGCCCGGCATGCTTTTCAGCGCGTCGAGCGCCGTACCGCCCGCGCGCGCCGTGTTGCCGTCAAGGCTGAACGTCGCCTTGCCCGGCTCGACGCCGAGAGGATCGCGCCGTTCGCCGCGCACGACGACTTCATCGACCGGCGCATCGGCGTCCGGCGAGCGCGCCAGCGCGATGCGACCGAGATCGTAGATGTTGTTCTTTCGGCCGATGGTCAGGGGCCGTTCGGCGGTTTCATAGCCGAGGCTTTCGATTGTAACGCGGTATTCGCCGGCTGGCAGACCGGCGACGACGAAACGCCCATCCGATTTCGATAGGGCGCCGGTGACCGGATCGCCGCCTGTTTGCTGATAGATGAAGACCGTCGCTGACGCGATCGGCGCGCCTGTCTCATCGATGACCGCGCCGGAAACGACGACGTCCGATTGCGCGGCGGCGGCTGTCGCACAGATGACGGCAGCCAGAAATCCCGAAGGCCCCGATGACCCGATACGCATGAGAATCCCCTTGGCGCGCCGTTTCTGCGCCTTCTTCGGCGTCCTGTCTATGGCATCGGCGTTAAGGAAAGCTTCGCGCGCGGGCGCGGTTGATTTTGCACGCATTCGGGGTGAGGTTTGCGCATGATTATCAATCCCGAACTGATCAAGCGCACGCCCGGCGCCGCAGCCGATGTCGTCCGTTTCTGGTTCGTTGAGTCAGGACCGAAGAAATGGTTTCGCGGCGGACCGGCGTTTGACGCTGAAATCCGCGATCGCTTTCACGGCCATCATGCGGCGGCTACGGCGGGCCTTCTTGACGGATGGCGCGCGAGCGCGCCGACTGCGCTCGCGCTTCTTCTCATTCTCGACCAGTTTTCGCGCAACATGTTCAGGCGCGACCCGCGCGCCTTCGCTTCCGATCCTTACGCGAGACTTGTCGCGTCGAACGCAATAGAGCGGCGTTTCGACAAGATCGCGCCGGCGAACATGCGCGCCTTTTTCTATCTCCCCTTCATGCATTCGGAATGTCTCGCCGA
>JAGRED010000111.1 GCA_020446725.1 Parvularculaceae bacterium
GACGTCGGTCGATCGCGGCATTAGACACCTCATTTTTTCAAACGCGCGGACCTTGCGCCGGATTCACGCAAAGCACGCAATGACAATCACTTTATGGCCGCCGTCGCGCCGGCGCACGCGCCAAGAGCAGAATGATAACTTATTGTATTTGTTCGCCATATTGACACAATTCCGACGCTCAGCCAGACAGGGGCCTCATTCCGGCCCGTCGCCGAAACGCCCCCTTGCCGACGCCCCGGCGTGCTACGCCGGCAAGAATTGAAAGAGCGGCCATGACTGTCAGAATGCGCCAGCTGCCCTTCCGGGCGATCAACGCGCTGCCTTTCCTCCCTTCGCAAAGGCGCTACAACCTCACCATTTCGAGCGAGCGCAAATTCATCTGGTTCCGCGTCGCGAAAGTCGGCACAAGAACCATCCTTCACGCGCTTAAGAACGCGAACGCGCCGCTGGACGCTAGGGAAGAAAGCCATCTCTATCTTTTTCCGAACCTGCAGCGCGACTATTTCAAATTCGCCTTTGTCAGGAATCCATGGGACAGGCTTGTTTCCTGCTGGATGAACAAGGTCGTCGAGGGGAATTTCTTCAATTTCGACGAGGCGGACCTCCAGCGCATGCGGGAGTTCGGAAATTTCGTCGATTACGTCGCCGGCCTCAACATTATCAGATGCGACCGGCATCTCGCCCTGCAATCGAGCCTTATCGATCTCAACAATGTCGATTTCGTCGGCCGGATGGAACGGTTTGACGATGATCTCAGCGTCGTCTTCCAGAAGGTCGGGCTCGAGCTTTCGGCAATCGATCGCAAGAACGTCAGCGCCGCGCGAACATCCTATCGGGACTATTATGACGCGCGGACCGTTGAAAAGGCGCGCGAAATCTATCGAAAGGATATCAGCCTTTTCGGCTACGAATTCTGAGCCCGGACCGGCGCGCGCCATCGCGCGCCGCGAAAAAAGCGCTATATACCAGCCATGAAGTTTCTCGATCGCGCCAAGATCTATGTTGAAAGCGGCGCCGGCGGCGCCGGCTGCCTGTCTTTCCGTCGCGAGAAATTCATTGAATTCGGCGGCCCCAATGGCGGCGACGGCGGCCGCGGCGGGCACGTATTCGCGGAAGCGGCGGAAAACCTCAATACGCTGATCGATTTCCGCTACCAGCAGCATTACACGGCGAAAAACGGCCGCCCCGGCGAGGGGTCGAACCGCACCGGCGCCGATGGGGCCGACCTCATCATCAAGGTCCCGATCGGCACGCAGATCTTCGAGGAAGACGAAGAAACGCTCATCGCCGATCTTGAAAACGCAGGCGAGCGCGTTCTCCTCGCCAAGGGCGGCAATGGCGGTTTCGGCAATGCGCATTTCAAGTCGTCGACCAACCGCGCGCCGACCCGCGCCAATTCCGGCCAGCCGAGCGAAGAACGCACGCTTTGGCTGCGCCTCAAACTGATCGCCGATTTCGGCCTTGTCGGCCTGCCCAACGCCGGCAAGTCGACCCTGCTCTCCGCAGTGACGGCGGCGCGGCCGAAGATCGCCGATTATCCGTTCACGACGCTTCACCCGGGGCTCGGCGTCGTGCGCCTCACTGAAGGCGAAAGCTTCGTCCTTGCTGATATTCCGGGGCTCATCGAAGGCGCGCATGAAGGCGCGGGGATCGGGGATCGTTTTCTCGGCCATGTCGAACGCTGCGCCGCGATCATCCACCTCGTCGATGGAACGTCCGAACAGGTCGCCGAGGATTACCGGACCGTGCGCGAGGAAATCGCCGCCTACGGAAACGGCCTTGATGAAAAGCGCGAGATCGTCTGCCTCAACAAATGCGACGCGCTTGACGAGGCGACGCGCAAGAAACGGCTCGCCGACCTATCGAAAGCGGCCGGGCGGCCGGCGCGCGCCATCTCCGGCGTTTCGGGCGCAGGCCTTCCCGCCCTGATGCGCGACCTCATGACGATCAAGACGGGAACCCCCGCCGAGGAAGAGGAAAGCGCGAGCGACGGCGAGTGGGCGCCGTGACCCCGCAGCGTCATTCATCCTCGCGGATCGGTCTTCTCGGCGGTTCGTTCAATCCAGCGCACGGCGGCCATCGCGAGATTTCGCTTGAGGCGCTGAAGCGCTTTTCCCTCGACGCCGTCTGGTGGCTGGTGACGCCGGGCAATCCGCTGAAGGCGGACGGCGATTATGAATACGCGCCTTATGAGGAACGCCTCGCCGCCGCGCGCCGCGCCGCCGATCATCCTCGCATCGTGGTGTCTAATTTCGAGGCGCGCAAAAACCTTCAGTATACGGTCGATACGCTGGAGGCGCTGCACGAACTCTGGCCGCAAATGAGATTCGTGTGGCTGATGGGCGCCGACAGCCTTGAAGGTTTTCACCGCTGGAAAAACTGGCGGCGCATTGCGAGCCTCGCCCCGATCGCGGTCTTCAACCGGCCGGGCCACGAGGAGGCGGCGCTGTCGAGCGAGGCGGCGAAGACGCTGGCGCTTTTTCGCCTTCCCTCAAGCCGCGCAGGCGATCTCGCCGACGCCGAGCCGCCCGCCTGGGTCTTCATTGATGAGACGGCGAACCCCCTCTCGGCGAGCCGGATTCGCGCAGCGCGCGCCGCGTCGAAATCGCGCTGACGGCGCAACCCGTTGATTTCCGCCATTCTTAACCCTCGTTAAATCCCGCCGCGGCGGTTGGCGAAAAGGCGCAGCGCTATTACATTCACGGGGCGGGAGACGTCCCGCGGCATTAGGGAGGCAAGGTCCTGAGTTCAGAAGAACGCCCGGCGGCGCGCGGCAAGCCCGCCCTCAATATCGTTCCACCCGCCGCCGTCGAGGGGATGGCGAGCGCAAGGCCCGCAAGGCCGGCTGTCGATCTCGACGCCATGACGCAGCAGGAACGAAGCAAAACCGTCCTTTCGTTGATCCTCGCCGAGCTTGAAGACGACAAGGCGGAAGAGGTCGTGACCATCGATCTTGGCGGCAAGACCGACATCGCCGATGCGATGATCGTCGCTTCCGGCCGTTCGGCGCGCCATGTCGGCGCAATGGCGGAGAAGATCGTGAAGCGCCTGAAAGACGCCGGCATGGATCGCGCGCGGGTCGAAGGCGTTCCCGCCTGCGACTGGGTGCTGATCGACGCGGAAGACGTCATCGTCCATCTTTTCCGACCTGAAGTTCGCCAGTTCTACAATCTTGAGCGCATCTGGTCGGAAACGGCGCGCGCGCCGCTGAGAACCGACAGCTAAACCGGACCATGCGCGTCACCGTCGCCGCGGTCGGCCGGTTGCGCGCCGGACCTGAATTCGACCTGATTGAGGATTATGCGGCGCGGATCCGCGCAATCGGGAAGCCGCTCGCCCTTGCTCCTTTCGAGATGAAGGAGTTCGAGGCGCCGAAGGGCCTCTCAGGCGAAAGCCGGAAGGCGCGCGAATCATCGCTGCTGGCCGAATCCGCCGCGCCAGGCGCAAAGCGCATCACCCTGGACGAGAGGGGTAAGACCCTTTCAAGCGAGGAATTCGCCGGCGCGATAAGACGCTGGCGCGATGATGGCGCGGGCGAGGCTGTTCTCATGATCGGCGGCGCGGACGGGCACGACCCGGCGCTCGTCGCATCAGCCGACCTCGTCATCGCATTCGGCCGGGCGACCTTTCCCCATATGCTTGTCAGGGCGATGCTGGTCGAGCAGATTTACCGCGCCATGACGATTCTCTCGGGCCACCCCTATCATCGCGGATGAAACGCGCGACCCTCCCTCTCGCGATGGGCTGCCTTCTCGCTGCAGCCGGCGCCGCTCAGGCGCAACAGGCTCAGCCTGAAAGCGAACTCGCCGAGATCGAGCAGCAGCTGAAAGAACGGCGCAACGAAGAAGCGCGGCTGCGCGATGAAGCGCGCGAGCGCGAAAAGGAAGTCGCCGCGCTCAACCGGCGCATGATCGAAACCGCCGACGCACTCCAGAAAGCGGAACGGCGCATCGGCGAAATCAAGCGCGAGGTCGCCAAGCTTGAAAAGGAACAGGCCGATCTCGAAACGTCGCTCGACGAACAACAGAAATCGCTGAGCGACGTTCTCGCCGCGCTGCAATCGATCGAACGCTCGCGCCCGCCCGCCTTGCTCGTGTCGCCGGATGACGCATCGAAAGCCGCGCGCACCGCGATGCTGCTCGCCGACGTGACGCCGCAGATCGAGGCCCGCGCCGCGTTGCTGCGGACGTCGCTCACAGACCTTGCAA
>JAGRED010000112.1 GCA_020446725.1 Parvularculaceae bacterium
AGGATCGTTTCGACCCGGTCAGTGCCGCCAAGCGGCTGGAACATCGATCCCATATTAAGCCGGTCCCCGGTTTCAATGGCGATCAGAAGCTTACCGTCGTCGAAGGCGGCGCGCAGTTTCTTGCCGTCATAGAGCCGCTCAAGCGTCTGAAATCGCTCCAGCACGAGCGGATCAAGGAGTTCGCGCGCCTCGACCTGGTCCGTCGACCACGCCTCGAACGCCTTCTCGAATTCGGAGGAGACGAGACCGACATGCGAGAATTCCTTGCCGGGCTTTCCGAGCGCGTTGAAAACGCCCATGTCGCGCAGCACGACCGTCTTTCCGAGGAACCGCTTCGGATAGTCGATGACGAATAGCTGACCGTGAAAAACGGTGCGCGTTGACGAGTTCTTCCCCGAAGACTTGTATTTGAGATGCGCTTCGCAAAGCGTGAAGCCGCTGCCGGCGTGAACGCCCCTCACCTCGTCTTCCCACTCCTCGCGGTTATGATTGGGTAGGAGTTTCAGCGACCGGAAACGATCATAATATGACGGTCGATCCAGCTTGCCCCGATAGGCGAAGCCGACCTTTGCGGCGATCCGCTCAAGAAGCCCATGCGTGATGTCCTTGCGCGTGCGGTTCAACAGCCAGGCGCACAGAGCAGACCCGCCGACGCCGATCATGAAGGCTACATCAAGGTTGTTGCCGCCGAACGGCCCGAAAGCCGCAAGCGCAAGCGCAAGCGCGGCGGTCGCCGCGCCCAGAATTAAGATATTGGTAACCGCCTCAACCCGCGCGCCTTCCTTTTCGGCGAGATATGGCGCGATCGACGCATCGAAATAGGCGTCGAACCCGTCAAACTCCGAACGGTTGGACGGCAGTTTCATCGATATTCCCCGCGCGGCGCGTTTCATTCCTGCGGCGGCAAGCCTCGCCGCTCTTGGTAAACCGCCATTTAACGTCCGTGCTTTAGTTTCGGCTGATTAAGGGAGACCCTTTGCGAATGCGCTCGATCCTCGTGCGTTTGTTCGGCGGCGATGCGACCGCGCCCGACCTTGTGGTCGAGCGTCGCCTTTACGAATTCAAGAGGCTGATTCCGCTTTTCAACGTCGCGAACGTCATAGCGACGGCGTTTCTCATCCTGTCCGTTCACCCCGAACACCTGCCCTATTTCGGGGTCACCTATCTCTTCTATGTCGGCTTCGCCGGCATGCAGGCGCATGAATGGCGGATGACCGATATCGCCGCGCTCGGCTGGCGCGAGAAGCGCGCGTTGCTTGCGCGCACCGGCATCCTGTCCGCCTTGCAGTCAGCCGTATGCGCCATTGTCGCGCTCGCCCTGTTTGCGCTCGCCGAAACGAGCCAGAAATACCTTTTGATCGGCTGGGTGTCGCTGTGCGGCGTCGGCGGCGCAATGACCGTCGCCGCCGACCGGAACCTCGCGCGACATATCCTCGCGCTTTGCATCGGCCCGCTTGCGTGGAGGCTGATTCTGGAAGGCGACGCCACCATGACGGCGATGGCGTGCCTGCTCGGCATGGGCGCGATCATCGCAGCGCAGATTCTCGCGCGTCAACACGACCTCGTCTATGAGGTGTGCGCGGAAAAAACCGAGAACCTCGCCGCCGCCGAGCGCGCGCGCGAAACACTGCGCGGCTTCATGAAGATGGCGTCAGACTGGGCCTGGGAGACGGACGCCGATCACCGCCTCATCTACATGTCGCCGAATATCAGCGACCTTACCGGCGAGACGCCGCAGGACATTGTCGGCCGCCATATCAGCGACGTCTTTACTGAAAATTTCTATGCGGGGCCGCCACACGAACGCGCTGAATTGCGCGCAGCGCTCGCCGAGCGTCGCGACATCCGGAACCTTTCCTATCAGGTCCGCGATTTCAGCGGCGCCATTCGCACGATATCGTCGTCGATGCGTCATCATTACGATGAGAACGGCCATTATCTCGGCGTCAGGGGCTGGACGACTGACCTCACGGAACGTGTTGAGCAGCGCCGCCGGATCGAGGAAAGCGAAAAACGCTTCCAGGACTTCGCCGAGAGCGCATCCGACTGGTTATGGGAAGCCGATTCAGAACTGCGCTATACGTATTTTTCCGAGCGCGCCGATGAGATCACCGGACTGAAGCACGCCGATTTCATCGGTCGACAGATCGGCATGCTGGAAGGCGCCGTCAAATACGGCGCCGTTCGCGAATATCCGAACGCCCTGGCGCGCCGGGAGGCATTCAAGGACGCGGTGACCGAACTCATCCGCGCTGACGGTTCGACGGTGTGGATTGCGCGCAGCGGCAAGCCGGTGTTTTCAGACGAGGGCGAATTCCTCGGCTATCGCGGCGTCGGACGCGACGTCACGGCTGAGATGACGGCGCGCCGAGAAGCCGAAAGGGCGCGGGCGGAGCTGATCGAGGCCAACGCCCGCCTTGAGGAAGACGTCGCCCACCGGACCGGCGAGCTGACCGAACGCAATGAGCTGCTCGATGAGGTCATCGAATCCATGGCGGACGGAATCGTCGTTTTCGATGAGGATTTCATCATCGAGACCGTCAACACGAAAGCCGCGGCGATGTCGGGCCTGCCGCCCGCGGTCTGGTCGGTAGGACGCAATATCACCGAAATTCTCGATATCGGCATTCGTCACGGGCTCTATCCCTATCCGACCAGAGACGCCTATTTCGAAGACATGCTGCGTGCGCTCGGCGCGGTTGGTTATTTCTCGACCCTTCGAAAGCAGAAGGACGGCAAGATCGTATCCGAAAAAATCCGGCGTCGCCCCTGCGGCGGCTATGTCGTGACCTATGCCGATATCACGGAAATGAAAGAGCGCGAGGAAGCGCTCGAAACGCTGAATGCGGAACTTCATACGGCGAAAGAAGCGGCGGAAGCCGCCAACCAGGCCAAATCCGCCTTCCTCGCCAATATGAGCCACGAGATCCGGACGCCGATGAACGGCGTCGTCGGCATGTCGTCGCTTCTGCTCGACACGGCCCTGACGCCGCGCCAGCGGGAAATGGTGCAGGTCATCGTCAACAGCGGCGAGAACCTGCTCACCATCATCAACGACATTCTCGACTTCTCAAAGCTCGACGCGGGCAAGATGAAGATGGCGGCCGAGCCGTTCGATCTTCGAAGCGCGATCGAAGACGTTCTCGCGCTCCTCAATCTCAGCGTCCAGAAAAAAGGTCTGGAACTGATGTTGCGCTACGAGCCCGCGCTTGGAGCAGGGTTCATCGGCGATCCGGGCCGCATCCGGCAGATCGTCACCAATCTTCTCGGCAATGCGGTCAAATTCACTGAAGCCGGCCACATCCTCGTCTCGGTCGCCGGCCGCCGGCGCGGCGAGATCGCCGATATCGAAATCACCGTCGAGGACACCGGATGCGGCATCCCGCAAGACAAGCTCGACACGATCTTCGACGCTTTTGAACAGGCGGATAACTCATCCGCGCGGCGCCATGACGGCACCGGTCTCGGCCTCGCCATCACGCGGAAACTCGTCGAGGCGATGGGCGGCGAAATCAGCGCCGCGAGCGATGTGGGGATCGGCTCGCGCTTTATCGTGCGCCTGCCGCTTGCGATCGATGCGAAGGCGGTCGCGGTGAAACCGTCCGCTGACGATCTGACGGGCGTGTGCGCGCTCATCGTCGACGACATCAAGGTCAATCTCGACATCCTGTCCGAACAGCTGAGCGCCTGGGGCGTTTCTAGCGTTGCGTTCGGCGATCCGGCGGACGCGCTTTCCGCGGCGCGAAAGGCCGCGCGCGACGGTGCGCCGTTCGACCTCGCCATCCTCGATCAGCAGATGCCGAACCTTGACGGTCTTGAACTCGCAAGCCGGCTGCGCGCCGACACCCTGACGCGATCGACGCCGCTCATCCTCCTGACGTCAGCCGGCCGGCAGGGACAGGCGGATTTCGACAGCGCGCTGTTCGACGCCTATCTCGTCAAACCGGCGCGCGCTTCCATGCTGCTTGATGCGATCGTCGCCTCCTTGAGCGGGCGCGCCGCCTCGCGCGCGAAAGAGACATATGACGAGATGGCCGCGGCGATCGGCGCGCCGGCGTATGGCGCGACATCCGACCAGGCGCTCAACGTGCTCGTCGCGGAAGACAATATCGTCAACCAGATGGTCATTCGCAGCATGCTTGAAAAGCTCGGTTGCCGCACGACCATCGTCTCAAACGGCCGCGAAGCGGTCGCACAATGCGCCGCGCAGAATTTCGACGTCATCTTCATGGACATTTCGATGCCGGAAATGGACGGCGTCGAGGCGACGGCGCAGATACGCGCCCTGCATCAGCCGGCCGGCGGGAAAACGCCGATCATCGGCGTCACCGCGCACGCGCTCGCCGGCGACAGACAACGCTGCATCGACGCAGGGATGGATGATTACCTGCCCAAGCCCGTCAAACCGGACGCGCTGCGCCGCAAGCTGAAAAAATGGGCGGCGCCCTCGCCCGCCGCACGGCGCATCGCGCGCTAGGACCTCATGTCGAAGGGACAAACGCCGCATTCGCGCGCGCGGCCTCGCCGCTCTCCGTCTGACGGCGCCACAAGGCCGCGTATAGGCCGTTCTTCGCGAGCAGCGTTTCATGGCGGCCTTGCTCGACGATCTTTCCACGATCGATGACGTAAATGATGTCTGCGCGCGACAGCGTCGACAGCCGGTGCGCGACGGCGATTGTCGTGCGGCCGCGGGCGGCTTCGGCGAGCGCCGCCTGAACTTCTTTTTCCGTTTCTGAATCAAGCGACGACGTCGCCTCGTCCAGAACGAGAATGGCGGGATCGAGCAGGATCGCGCGCGCGACGCCGACGCGCTGTTTCTCACCGCCTGAAAGTTTCAGCCCGCGTTCACCGACTCTTGTAGCGAGGCCCTGCGGCAGGCTTTCGATAAACGGGCCGAGCTGCGCGCGGCGCGCCGCCGCCATGATTTCATCGTCGCTCGCATCGGGACGCGCATAA
>JAGRED010000113.1 GCA_020446725.1 Parvularculaceae bacterium
GAAGGCGAGGCCGTGCCCCTGCGCCGGTTTCGGGTTCGTCGTCACGGCGTAAAGGCCGCCGAGCCCGCCGGTCGCAAGAACGGTTTCGCCGGCCTGCAAGTCAACCCTTTCGCCGCGCTCGACGAAATAGGCGAGGACGCCGGCGACCGCGCCTTCATCATCGGTGAGGAGGTCTTCGACAACGACGCGCTCCAAAATTTCGATGTGATCGGCGGCGCGCGCCGCGTTGATGAGCGCGTCCATGATCGCCGCGCCCGCTTTGTCGCCCGTCGCATGAACGATGCGATTGCGGCAATGCGCGGCCTCGCGGCCGAGTATGTAATTTCCTTTCGCGTCGCGATCGAATTCGACGCCGAAGCGCGCAAGATCTTCAACCGCGCCCGGCCCGCCGTCGACGAGCATGCGCGCCGCGTCCGGATCGACAAGCCCCGCGCCCGCTTCCATCGTGTCGGCGAAATGAAGGTTCGGCGAATCCTTCGGACCGATCGCCGCCGCCATGCCGCCCTGCGCCCAGACGCTTGACGCGTCGAGCCCGAGCGGGCGCGCGGTGAGGATGGTGACGGGGCGGGGGCTAAGCTTCAGCGCCGTTATCAGTCCCGCAACGCCCGCGCCGACTATGATGATGGGTGAGGTCATCGTGGTTTCGTCGCTGTGTTCGTACCTTCAGCGAGGAATGTGTTGAACTCCTTCAATCCACGCATGCCGTCGGCGTAGATAAACTTTTTCCCGGCATAAGGGTTGATCCAGTAATACTGAAAAATCGCATTATAGCCGAAACGATGAATGTCGCTCCACCGGATAAATCTCTCCGATTTGGGAAATGTGCGTAATTGGCGGAAGCCGATCTCGTCAAAAAGTATTTTTTCAAATAGCACGCGATAGCCCGAGTAAGGTCCCGCGAATCCCAACGGAATGAGAACTGCGGGAACGAAAAGACCAAGAGGCGACTTGGATTCGCCGCTGAAAAAGGGAACCAAGTACGTTGGGACGCTGATGATCGCTAGGATGGGCATAGCGAAGATCGAAACGACCATGATCAGCTTGGGAATTCCCGAATACTCTAAAATCAGCGCGCTGTCCTTCGAGCGGGCCTTGCGCCGAGATGCTGCAGAGAGGAGCAAGGCGGCAATTATGCCTCCGGCAATTCCAGAATGCGCAGATGTCCATTGATCGAACATTTCGATTTAAACCCCGCTCATTCCGGCGAAAGCCGGAATCCAGTCTTGAATGTGCAAATGGATCCCGGCTTTCGCCGGGATGAGCGGATTGCAGCGCATCACATCGCCCGCGCTTCGACCGCCATAACCTGCGGGGCTTTCGCGTGCGTGTACATCGACTGGCGCGTCAGCGGCAGGGCGATCATGCGTTCGATCGCGCCGCGGGCGCGTTCGGATATCGCCGGGTCGATCAGGATTTCATGCTGCATGGACTGCAGCGATTTCAAAATTTTCGGCAGAGTGATCTTCTTCATATAGGGGCAGAGATTGCACGGCCGGACGAAATTCACCTTCGGGTTTTCAAGCGCGACATTGTCCGACATCGAGCATTCGGTGATGAGGACGACATTGTCCGGCTGATGCTTCTTGACGAAGTTCGACATGCCCGAAGTTGAGCCCGCGAAATCGGCTTCGGCGAGAACGTCCGGCGGGCATTCGGGATGCGCGAGAACGATGACGCCTGGGTTGCCTTCGCGCAATTCCTTGATGTCGTCCGCGGTGAAGCGCTCATGCACTTCGCAGGCGCCCGCCCAGGTGACGATTTTCACATCCGTCATCGCTGCAACGTTTCGTGCGAGATACTGGTCGGGAATGAGAATGACGGTGTCCGACTTCCATTCCGCGGCGGCCCATTCGACGATCTCTACCGCGTTCGACGAGGTGCAGCAGATGTCTGTCTCGGCTTTGACGTCGGCCGACGTGTTCACATAGGTGACGACCGGCGCGCCCGGATATTTCTCTTTCATCAGGCGGACATCAGCGCCGGTGATCGAGGAGGCGAGGGAGCAGCCCGCGTCCATGTCGGGGATTAACACCGTCTTGTCGGGGCAGAGGATTTTCGACGTCTCCGCCATGAAGTGAACGCCTGCCTGCACGATGACGCCCGCATCCGTTTCGGCGGCCATCTTGGCGAGCTGCAGGCTGTCGCCCGCGAAATCGCCGACGCCGAAATAAATTTCCGGCGTCATGTAATTGTGGGCGAGGATGACGGCGTTCTTTTTCTTCTTCAGATCGTTGATCGCCGCGATATAGGGCGCATGCAGGCGCCATTCGGGGGGCGGGATCAGCGTCTCAACGCGCTTGTAGAGATGGTCCGTCTTGGCGGCGACCTCATCAGTGTAAGGCAGTGCGGCGGCTTTCTTCGCGCGCGCTTTCTCAAGATCGAGAACGGTCATTCCTGTCTCCCGCTTCCGCCTGATTTATGCTCAGGTAGAGCATATATAGGGCGGAAAAAATCGCCCGCAATGGGCGTTGGCGCGGACCCTGAACCCGGGGCGGGCGGGGGTCAACCGATTTTGCCTCACCGCCGTGCGCCTCTTCCTAATGTGTCCGCGAAAACCGTCATCCGTAAGTATTGACTTACGTATAGGTCGGCTCTATAGGTAAGTCATGGCTTACGGAATAAAAATCGAAGCGCTGGCCCCGCCGACCCGCCGGGCGATATTCGAACGCCTGGCGGCGGGGCCGTCCGCCGTCGGCGCGCTCGCCGCCGGCCTGCCGGTTTCGCGGCCCGCGGTGTCACAGCATCTCAAAGCGCTGAAGGACGCGGGGCTCGTCGTCGAGACGCGGCGCGGGACTGCGCGCATCTACAGCGTCGATCCGAAAGGCGTCGCGGAACTGCGCGATTATTTCGACCGCTTCTGGGATGTCGCGCTCGACGCCTACAAGCGCTCGCTCGAAGGAGGGGACGCATGAAAGAATACGGAAAAATCGCGCCGGTGGAAAAGACGCTGTCGCTGAAAGCAAGCCCCGCGCGCGCGTTCGCGCATTTTACGGATAACATGGCGCTCTGGTGGCCGCTCGGATCGCATTCCCTGTCGCAGGCGAATGCGAAGACCGTCGTCTTCGAAGCGAAGAAAGGCGGGCGAATTTACGAAATCGACGTGACGGGACGCGAACGCGAATGGGGCCGCGTGAAGGAATGTGAGGCGCCCCATCGCCTCGTTTTTTCATGGGTGCTCGAAAACCCCGCCGAGGCGACGGAAGTCGAAGTGACGTTTGAAGATGACGGAACGGGCGGCACGGATTTCAAGCTCGTACATCGCGGCTGGCTTGAAACGAAATCGGGCGCCGAACGACGCGAAATGTACGCCGGCGGCTGGACTCCGGTGCTGGACGATTATGTCA
>JAGRED010000012.1 GCA_020446725.1 Parvularculaceae bacterium
GTCATAGACGGGCAGGCCGGACGCCAGCGATTGTTCGGGCGTAACGGAGAAATAAGTATCCGCGTAACGCTCGCCGACCCATGTCGCGTTGGCTGACACTGACGTTGACAGGCGGCCGTAGCGGAACAGCAGCGCCGTGCCGGCCGCGTCGACGACGAGACCGTCATGACCGCCGACTATGCCTTTCCTGATCTTGAAGCGGAACAGGAAGCTGTCGACGAATTTTGTCGCGGCGAAACCGCCGACTTCAAGCGTATGATCGATATCGCCAAGGCCCGTGAGCGCGACATTGTCGCTCTCGTCCCTGTCGTTGGTGACGCGGAACGACGGGCCGAAGCTGAAACCGGAAAAACCGAACAGCGCGATGTCGGCGCCGTCATTGTCGAGGAAGACGAAGTTTCGGAACTTCACATAGACTTCCGGGTCCGCGACCCACTGGAAATCGTCAGAGCCGAAATAGTCCGGGCGATATTCGGGGCCGATGCCGATCGACAAATCAGTGTTTGACGGCGCCAGAAAAGTCAGCACGCCGACGAAGTCGCGCAGCGGGTGCCATTTCTTGTCGTGGTCGAATTCGTCGTCATTGGTGACGCGCTCGCGATCGTCCGGCTCGTCGCGTTTCTGGCCGAAAATCGGGTCGAGGCGCGGCTCGTCGATCTGCCGCGGCTCAAGAGGGGCGTTCTCGGCGAGGGCGGGGCCCGCCGCCGCCAGGGTTGAGGCGGTCATCAGCGCCGCCAGAATACGCAATTTCACTCGCACAATCGAATTCCCCTGAAACATCCCGGCCCCTCAACCATTCCAGCCGCGCGCCCCTCAGGGTCGCGCGCCGCCCGGCCGGAATTTAGACCGACCGCGTGACAATTCACCAATGATTCGGTGGAAAAATTGTTTCCAGAAAGCGAAAAACGCCGCGCGGTGAGGCGTCCAGGCCGCACCGGGGGCGGCCTAGTCGCCATCGACGGCGTCGTCGATCGCCTCGCCGGCGTTCTCGATATCGCGCCCGACCCCTTTGATCGTCTCACACGAGGCGAGGATGAGGCAGGCGGCGAAGAGGAGCGGGATTAACTTCATATTGATCTCCGACACGAAAAAGCCGGCCCATTGAAGCAGGGCCGGCGAATTCCTCAAGCCGATTTTTCGGTTTGTTTCTAAGCGATTGGAAAGCTTGTCGCGCCTGAACGGCCGGCGCGCCAGGCCCCAAAGCCGCCTAGAGCGCGCCTTCGCGCTGCAACCGCTTGCGGATCAGCTTGCGGGCGCGGCGAACGGCTTCTGCCTTCTGGCGGGCCTTCTTCTCGGAGGGCTTTTCGTAAAATTTGCGACGCTTCATTTCACGGAACGTGCCTTCGCGCTGCATCTTCTTCTTAAGAGCGCGGAGCGCCTGCTCGACATTGTTGTCGCGGACTACGATCTGAACCAGGGGAATACCCTCCTTTTGAAACAAAAACGCTGCCGTCCCGTCTTTGCGACGGCGGCGACTTTGCCTTGAATGCCAACGCCCCGGGCGGCCAGCCGGCCCGCGGCGAGCGGCCCTATACCAAAACGCCCTCCGGCTGTCCATATTGGTCGGAAATCCCGGAACGGTGGAATTTCGCTAATGGCAGAGCCTCAAGACCCCTTCGGCCCCCAAGATCCTTTCGAGGACGTGCGACGCCGTTTCGCGCCCGCCGCCCTTGAGGCGGCGGCGTTTGAAGGCTTCACGCCGGGGATGATGGCGTCCGCCGCCGCCCGGTCGGGGGTGAGCGCGGCGGAACTCGCCGCCGCCTTCCCGAAAGGCGCGCTCGATCTCATCATCTACTGGTCGGGCTCGGCTGACCGGGCCGCGACGGCGGCGCTGCAGGACGATGAGGCCGCCGCCCTCAATATCCGCGAAAAAGTCCCCCGGGGCGTTGAGCCGCGGATCGATTATCTGCGGCCCCACAAGGAGGCGGCGCGGCGCGCGGCGGCGTTCCTCGCGTTGCCGCATAATGCGCCGACGGGCGCGCGACTCGTCTGGAATGCGAGCGACGAGATCTGGCGCGCGATGGGCGATCCTTCGACCGACTTCAATTTCTATTCAAAGCGCGCGATCTTGTCGGGTGTATTATCGTCAACGATGGCGCGTTGGTTCGCCGACGACAGCGATGATGAGGGGGAGACGAAATCATTCCTCCGTGCACGGATTGATAATGTCATGCAGTTTGAAAAAGTGAAGGCGAGAGTGCGTGACTCTGGTTTCGATCCCGCCGGCATGTGGGGCTGGCTCGCGAAAGTGCGTTATCCGGAGGGGCGGTAGGACGTTCCGGGATCTTTGCGACTACGTAATCTGCGTCACATGACCCATCTTGCGCCCGGGCAGCGCATCGCGTTTGCCGTAGAGATGGATGCAGGCGTTCGCCTCGCGCGATAGGTTTCGCCAGCGCTCTACTTCATCGCCGATAAGATTTTCCATCACGCAATCGGAGTGGCGTTTGGGATCTCCCAAAGGCCAGCCGGCGACAGCGCGGATGTGCTGTTCAAACTGTGAAACTGCGCAGGCGTCCGTCGTCCAGTGGCCGGAATTGTGAACGCGCGGGGCGAATTCGTTGACGATCACGCCGCCGGAATTCTCGACGAAGAACTCAACGCCGATGACGCCGACGTAATCGAGGGCTTCGAGCATCTTAGAGGCGATGGCGATCGCTTCCGTCACGGCGCCGTCGGGCGCGGCTGAAGGCACGATCGACTGGCGCAATATGCCGCCCTTGTGAATGTTGCGCGGTGCATCATAGCAGCGGATGTCGCCATCGCGTCCGCGTGCGCCGATGATCGAAATCTCCATGGCGAAATCGATGAATCCTTCGAGAATCGACGGTCTTGCGCCGATCTCCTCCCAGGCTTTTTTGTTCGCTTCATCCCATGTCAGCGAAAGATCGCCGTCGCCGGCGCTAATCGTCGTCTGGCCCTTGCCGTCATAGCCGAGACGGCGTGTTTTCAGGATCGCCGGCCGACCGATTTTTTTCAGCCCGTCTTCGAGCGAGGCGAGATCGTAGACGGCGTGATACGGCGCCGTCCGCGCGCCGAGCGCGTTGACGAATTCCTTTTCGGAAAGGCGATCCTGCGCGATGGCGAGCGCCTTGCCGCCCGGCGCAACCGCAATATTATTCGCAGCGAGAATGTCGACGGTCTCGGCGGGAACGTTTTCAAACTCGTAGGTGACGACGTTGACGAGGTCGCCGAAGCTTTTGAGTTTTTCCGCGTCCGTGTAATCGCCGATCGTCACCGCATCCGCGACCTGCGCTGCGGGCGAATGATCTTCCGGCGTATAGATGTGCGTCCGCAACCCGAGGCGCGCCGCGGCGAGCGAAAGCATGCGGCCCAATTGGCCGCCGCCCAATATGCCGATGACGCCGTTCGGTTCGACGATCATGGGTCAGTCGGCGACTGTCACCGGCACGCGCGCGGTTTCGCCCGCGCGCCACTGGCTGAGTTTTTTTGCAACTGTCTCGTCTGAGAGCGCAATGATCGATGCGGCGAGAATCCCTGCATTCGCGGCGCCGGCTTCGCCGATGGCGACGGTCGCGACCGGAACGCCCGCCGGCATCTGGACGATGGACAGCA
>JAGRED010000114.1 GCA_020446725.1 Parvularculaceae bacterium
AGAAGATCGGCCGCACGCTGCAATCGGACAGCGCCGGCGGCCATCTCTGGTTTTCCGAACTGCCGGATGCGGAGGACGGCGCGCTCAGCGTCGCGCGTTACGATTCAGCGGGCGGCGCCTTGACGAGACTGTTCGACCTGCCCGACGGCGCGACGGACTTTTTCATCGTCGCCGACCAGAATGGCGCAGCGCTCGGCTGCCTCGCTGGAAGCGGCGCCAAAGCCTATTGGCGCGCCGCCGACGGCGCGGCGTGGACCGTCGTCGCCGATCTTGAGAGTCTGGGCGCCGCCGCCATTTCCCGCATCGCCGTCAGCGACGATCGGCGGTGGATCGCCATCGTCGCCGAGATGCGGAACTAGCGCACAGGACTATCGCACAGGCGAGACTGCCGGTTTTGCTGGACCGTCGGCGCGGATTGCGGGAAACTGATGCGTTTCCTCGTTTCCGGAGCTGGCGATGGCCGACACGACCCGTCCGATCAATGAGACGCCGGCGCACGACGCCGAACTCGACCGCATCTTCGAGCTGCAGAAAAAGGCGTTCGCCGCCGAGCCCTACCCCGTCGCCAACGTTCGCACGGCGCGGCTCGACGCGCTCATCCACGCGATCGAGGCGAATGAGACGCGGATCATCGACGCGGTCAATTCGGATTTCTCAAACCGGTCGCGGCACGAAACGCTGGTCGCAGAGATCATCGTTTCCGTTTCAGCGGCGAAGGCGGCGAAACACAATCTCAATCGCTGGATGCGTGCGCGCGCCGTCGCGACGCCCCTTCACATGAAGCCCGCGAAAAGCCGCCTCGAGCCGCAACCGCTCGGCGTCATCGGCATCATCTCGCCATGGAATTATCCGGTGCAGCTCGCCTTCTCGCCCGCGGCCGCCGCGCTCGCCGCCGGCAATCGCGTCCTCATCAAGCCGAGCGAGCTGACGCCCGCGACGAGCGAAGTCATGCGCGACATCGTGCGCGCCGAATTCGACGAGAGCGTGATGGCGGTCATCACCGGCGGCGTCGAGATCGGCCAGGCGTTTTCGTCCGTTCCGTTCGATCATCTTCTCTTCACCGGATCGACCTCGATCGGCCAGCGCGTCTACATGGCGGCGGCGAAGAACCTGACGCCGGTCACGCTTGAACTCGGCGGCAAGTCGCCGGCGATCATCGATGAAAGCGCGGATATCGAAGCGGCGGCATTGTCGATCGCCTATGGCAAGACCTTTAATGCAGGGCAGACCTGCGTCGCGCCGGATTACGTGCTGACGCCGCGCGGCAAGCTCAATGAGACGGTCGATGCGATCGCCGGCGCGGCGCGAAAGCTCTATCCGGAGATCGATACGACGGCGGATTACACCGCGATCATTACGCAACGTCACTTCGCGCGCCTCAAAGGTCTTGTCGACGAAGCGAAAGGCGCTGGCGCGAAAGTCATCGAGGTCGGGTCATCGAATGCGCTTGATCCGCAACGCAAGATGCCCCTGACGATTGTCGTCGACCCGCCGGAGGATATTGCGCTGATGCGGGAAGAGATTTTCGGCCCCGTCCTGCCGGTGCTCTCCATCGCCGGCCGCGATGCCGCGATCGACCATGTGAACAAGGGCGACCGCCCGCTTGCGCTTTACTGGTTCGGCAATGACGGCGCGGCCCGGGATGAAGTCCTAAGGCGCACCGTCGCCGGCGGCGTCACGGTCAACGACACGCTCTTGCATGTCGCGCAGGAAAACCTTCCTTTCGGCGGCGTCGGCAAGAGCGGCATCGGCGCCTATCATGGCGAGAAAGGTTTCGAGACCTTTTCTCACATGAAACCGGTTCTCTATCAGAGCAAATTCGCTTCAAGCAAAATGCTCCACCCGCCATTCTCAGAAAAGACGGACAAGCTCTTGAAGATGATCCGCAAGATCATCTGATCCACACCGCCTCAAATACGCGAGAGACCATGACCGGCGCCGCCAGCGAAACCTTCGACTATGTCATCATCGGCGCCGGATCGGCGGGTTGCGTCCTCGCGGACCGGTTGAGCGAAGACGGAAAATCGACGGTCTGCATTATCGAAGCAGGGCCCGAAGACAAAAGCGCACTTATCTCGACGCCTTTGGGTTTCGCCTTTTTTCCGAAACAGACCGTCTATAACTGGTCGTTTGAAACCGCGCCGCAAAAACATATGAACGGCAAGATCGGCAGGCAGCCGCGCGGGCGCACGCTTGGCGGTTCGAGCTCGATCAATGCGATGATCTATATCCGCGGATCGAAAGCCGACTATGACGGCTGGGCGGCGGCGGGGGCGACCGGCTGGGACTGGGAAAGCGTCCTGCCCTATTTCAAGAAAGCGCAGGATCAACAGCGCGGCGAAGACGCCTATCATGCGGCGGGCG
>JAGRED010000013.1 GCA_020446725.1 Parvularculaceae bacterium
CAGACCTTGTGGCGGTCGAATTCACGGCGGAGGATTTCGGCGCGTTGATGAAATGGGAAGCCTCACGCGGCGGCGCGCTGTTTCCGCATCTCTACGCCGAGCTGCCGGCGGCCAAGGCGGTTCGCGCGCGCCGCCTCGCGCCGATGGGTGACGGTTTCCGGTTTGGCGAGGATGTGTCGTGACGGCGCGTTTTGCGGCTGATCTTGGCGCAAGGGCTGTTCAGCTCCTTGATCCGGAAGCGGCGCATCGTGCGACCGTGCGCCTGATGGCGTCGCCCTTTTCGCCGCGTTTTCACGTGCGCTGCGATTCGATGCTGGCGACTTCCGTCGCCGGTCTCAATTTCAGTAATCCTATCGGCCTTGCGGCAGGCTTTGACAAGAATGCGGAAGCGCCGAACGCAATGCTGCGCCTCGGTTTTGGATTTGTCGAAGTCGGCGCGGTGACGCCGCGCCCTCAGCGCGGCAACGACCGTCCGCGCGTTTTTCGCCTGCGGGAGGATGAGGCGGTCATTAATCGCTACGGCTTCAATAATGACGGGCTTGAGGCGATCGCGGCGCGGCTGAAGCGTCGTCGGCGCATGGGCGTCGTCGGCGTCAATCTAGGCGCAAACAAGGACAGCGAAAACCGGATTGACGATTTCGTCGCAGGCGTCAAACGCCTCGAAGGCCTTGTCGATTTTTACACCGTGAATATTTCGTCGCCGAATACCCCGGGCCTTCGAGCCTTGCAGGACAAGAAGAGCCTGATTGAGCTTCTCTCCCGCGTGACGAAGGCGCGCGATGCGCTTGCCGTTAAAGCGCCGGTCTTCCTCAAAGTGGCGCCGGATCTCGCCGATGCGGACAAGGCGGATATCGCAAGCGCCGTTATCGAACAGAAGATTGACGCGCTTATCGTCTCGAATACGACGATAGCACGGCCCGAATGGCTGAAAAGCGCGGATGCGGCGGAGAAAGGCGGGCTTTCCGGCAAGCCGTTGTTTCTGCCCTCGACGGAACTGCTTGCGGAGTTTTATGAGGCGCTCAAAGGAAAGACGCCGCTAATCGGCGTTGGCGGGGTCGGCAGCGCAGAAGACGCGTTCGAGAAGATCAAGGCCGGCGCCGCGCTCGTCCAGCTTTACACGGCGCTCATCTATAAGGGGCCGGGGCTCATCCCCGCGATCATCGAAAAACTGCCGGCGCTATTGAAAGCCGAAGGCTTTTCAAGCGTTGACGACGCGATCGGTTCCGGCGTCTGAAAGGTCGCGCCTGATGCGCGGCAGGTAGACGACGAGTGTCGCGCCGCGCAGGATGAAATAGATTGTGAAGGCGGCCCATAGTCCGTGGTTGCTAAATAGCTTCGCGAGCAGGATCGTAATCGGGAAAAAGACGATTGCGGTGACGATCATCGCATCGCGCATTTCTCGGGCGCGCGTCGCGCCGATGAAGACGCCGTCAAGCTGAAAGCCCGCGGCGACGATCAGAGGACTGATGACCACCCAGGGAAGATAGCGCATCGCATCGTCTCGGATTGCGCCTTCGGGCGTCAGCAACGCGATCGCCGCGTCGCCCCAGAGCGCATAGAAAGCGGTGAACAGGATCGCCCCCGCAGCGGCGATCGCCAGCGTCGTCCTGAAGGCGATGTCATACGCCTCGCGCGCTTTCGCGCCGATCGCGCGGCCGACCAGCGTTTCCGCAGCGATCGCCGCGCCGTCGAGAGCAAGGCCGGTGAACAGAAACAGTTGCATCAAAGTCTGGTTCGCCGCGAGCGTGACGTCGCCGAATGCGCCTGAGCGCTGCACGAACCAAGCGTAGGCGCTTGCAAGGATGAGCGTGCGGATGAAAATGTCGCGATTGACGGCGAGCGTTGCGCGAAAGCGCGCGGGATCGACGATGCGCCTCCAGTGAAGCGGAAGGTTGAGCCCGCCTTCTTTCATCATGATCCTGAGGGCGAAGGCGGCGGCGATGACAAAGCCCGCAATCTCGGCGATGAGCGTTCCCGCCGCGACGCCTTTCGGTCCCAATCCGAGATTGAGGACGAAATGCCAGTCGAGCGCTATGTTGAGAACGGTGATAAATATGCTCGCCGCCATGAGATAGTCCGTGCGTCCGCGCGCCGTCAGCCAGCCGAGAAGGGCGTAGGTCGCAAGCGCGAATGGCGCCCCCCAGATGCGGATGTCGAAATAGTCGCGTGCGGAAGAAATCGTCGCGTCGCTCGCTTCAGAGCCGATGCGGAGCAAGGGAAAAGACGCCATCGCCATCGGTTTTTGGAGAATGACGAGGATGACGCCGATCGCGGCGCCGATCGCGACGCCGCGCACCAGCGCCGCGCGCATTTCCTCCTCGTCATTTGCGCCGGCCGCTTGAGCGGTGAGGCCGGCGACGCTCATGCGAATGAAGCCGAACGTCCAGTAGGCGAGGGAAAAGATTACGGCGGCGAGACCGACCGCCGCGATATCGAGCGGCCGTTCGGATTGGCCAAGCGCCCAGACATCCGCCGATCCCAACAGCGGCGTAATCGATGCCGCGATCGAAGCGGGCCAAGCGAGTTGCAGGGCTTCGCGAAACCGCCAGCGGCGGGCTGGTACAGGTGAGGATTTTTGCGCCATCAAGATGCGAATGCGACGTTAGGATGAGAGCCTGTCTAGACGAACTTTGGAGGGAAGATAGCGCCCTGCGTGATTTTTGCATCGCAATACCCGGCTCGCGCGCTCGCCATTGAAGCCATCGAGCGCTAGACTCCCTCGGGCCTGCGGAATGGAGCGCAAGATCAAGCGATTGGAGACAACACGGCTGCTCGCCGTCGAACCGGATATGAGCCGTTGGGCGGCTGCGCTCGACTTGTCTCCGGCGGATCGTCGGTCAGATAAGCGGCTGGCCGAAGGGGCGCGGCCATCGTGACGACGCGCGAGGAAAATCCGGACTGGAGAAGCTGGACGACGCCCCCCGGCGGCACAGGCAATGAATTTGATTCTGCCGATGTCGGCGCGCTCGCCCATCTTTATCGCGGCGAGGTTTATCGATCGACGATCTGGCGCACGCGACTTGACGCAACGACGAACTGGTCCGTCGTGACGCTCGGCCTCGCGATGTCGATCAGCTTTGCGAGCCCGACGGCGTCGCCATTGCCCCTGCTGCTCGTCGGCATTCTGATTTCGATGTTTCTGGTGCTCGAAGCGCGGCGTTATCGCTATTTCAATGTCTGGCGCGCGCGTTGCCGCTGGATCGAAACGAATTTCTACGCGCCCTTGCTGCTGCGCTCGCACAAGCCCGATCCCGGGCAATGGCAGGACGTGCTCGCGCAGGACTATCTGCGTCCGCAATATCACATTGGATTTTTCCGGGCGATGGGGCGCCGGCTGCGCCGCAACTACAGCTATATACTGTCGTTTCAGGGCGTCGCCTATGCCGGCAAGATTCTGGTCCATCCGGCGCCGGCGCATAATTTCAGCGAGATTTTGTCGCGTATGGCGATCGGTCCGATCCCCGGAATAGCCGTTTTCACGTGCGGGATCTGTTTTCACGCTGCGTGGATTATTCTCGCCGTTCGAACCCGCCAGCTTGACCGCGCCAAGCATAAAGGATCCGACGGCGTGCGCGGCATGGGCTGAAGAGGGACCGGATGAACACAACACCGAAAAGCGCCTGTCTCGTCGTCGGCGCTGGAGACGCCACCGGCGCCGCGATCGCGCGCGCCTTCGCCCGCGAAGGGCTTACGGCGTGCCTCGTTCGCCGCCCGCGTCATGCGAAAGAGCTTGAGAAACTCGCAGCGAGCATTCGCGAAACGGGTGGCGCAGCCGTCGCGCTGCCTGCTGATGCGCGTGATGAAGACGCGGTTGCGGCGCTTGTCGAGAACATCGAAACAGAGATTGGCCCGATTGAGGTCGCTGTCTTCAATATCGGCGCGAACGTCTTTTTCCCGATCGCGGAAACGACGGCGCGCGTCTATCGCAAGGTCTGGGAAATGGGCGCCTATGCCGGGTTCCTTACGGGCCGCGAGGCGGCGAAAAGAATGCTGACGCGCGGGCGCGGCACGATCATCTTCACCGGCGCGACGGCGAGCCTGCGCGGCGGGGCGGGTTTCGCCGCCTTCGCCGGGGCGAAGCAGGCGTTGCGCGCGCTCGCCCAGTCGATGGCGCGCGAGCTCGGGCCCAAAAACATTCACGTCGCCCATGTCGTTATCGACGGCGCCATCGATACCGACTTCATTCGAGGGATCATGCCGGATGTCGATGGGAAACGGGCGGAAGATGCAATCCTGTCGCCTGAGGCGATCGCCGAAAACTATGTCATGCTGCACCGCCAGCCGCGGATGGCCTGGACCCATGAGCTCGATCTGCGCCCCTGGAAGGAGAAATGGTGAGCGCCCGCATGACGGGTCTTGCCGGAAAACGCGCCGCCCCTTAGCAGGTGAGCGATGCTCCAGCTTTACGACAGCCTAGCGCGCGAAACGCGCCTATTCGTCCCCGGCGACGAGAACCGCGTCACTATGTATGTCTGCGGACCGACGGTTTATAATCACGCCCATATCGGCAATTTCCGCGCGGCGGTCGTTTTCGATCTGCTCTTTCGCCTTTTGCGTCGCCGCTATGGCGACGCCCATGTCGTCTATGCGCGCAATTTCACCGATATCGACGACAAGATCATCAAGGCGTCAAAGGAGACCGGCGAACCGATTACAGCGATTACGGCGAAATATGCGCGCATTTATGATGAGGAGCTAGCGGCGTTCAATTGCCTTCCGCCCAGCCTGAAACCGACGGCGACAGGTCACATCGCTGAAATGATTTCGCTGACGACGCGTCTAATCGAACTCGGCTTCGCCTATGCGGCGGAAGGCCATGTGCTGTTTTCAGTCGGCAAGTTTTCCGACTACGGCCGTCTTTCGGGCGCCGATGCTGATGAGCGCCTCGCCGGCGCGCGCGTCGAAGTCGCGCCATACAAGCGGGACGCCGCGGATTTCGTTCTCTGGAAACCGTCGAAAGACGATGAGCCAGGGTGGGAAAGTCCGCCGTCCTGGAAAATCGGGGGACGCGGCCGGCCCGGATGGCATCTTGAATGCTCGGCGATGATCGAAAAAGTCCTGGGGGCGACGATTGATATTCATGGCGGCGGGCAGGATTTAAAATTCCCGCATCATGAAAATGAAATCGCGCAATCGGCCTGCGCGCATCAAGGCGCGCCGCTCGCGCGCTATTGGCTTCATAACGGCTTTCTCAAAATGGGCGCGGATAAAATGTCAAAATCGCTCGGCAATGTCGCCCTGCCGCGCGACCTCCTGAAAAAGCACCATGGCGAAACGCTGCGCTTTGCGCTTCTTTCCGCGCATTACCGCCAGCCGCTCGAATGGACCGACGCGCTGATCGAGCAAT
Organism: Parvularculaceae bacterium; assembly: GCA_020446725.1. Taxonomy (GTDB): domain Bacteria; phylum Pseudomonadota; class Alphaproteobacteria; order Caulobacterales; family Parvularculaceae; genus Amphiplicatus. Next base: position 5,348 of record JAGRED010000013.1, read on the forward strand.
CGAAGAAACAGCTCGACAAGTTCTATCGCCTGTTCGCTGATCTCGATCATTCGGAATCCGTCGAATGTCCCGAAAGCGTCATTCTCTCTCTTGAAGATGACATGAACACCCCTGAAGCGATCGCCGGCCTTCATGAATTGCGGGATATCGCGATGCAGCTTGATGGCGCGCCGCGCGTGCGCGCCGCCGCACGCCTCAAGGCCGCCGGCGCACTGATGGGATTTTTCGCCGAAGACGCGAAAGACTGGTTCAAGTGGACGCCGCTGTCAGAGAGCGCCGGCCTATCGTCAGATGCGATAGAGGCCTTGCTCGCCGAACGCGCTGCGGCGCGCAAGGCGAAGGATTTTGCGACGTCAGATCGCATCCGCGACGATCTCGCGGCGCACGGGATTGTCATTGAAGACGGTCCTAACGGCGCGACATGGCGGCGGGGCTGAATGATGAATGAATTGCCGGTCTTTCAAGCGCAGGCTCTCGCTTCTTCGGCCGCCGTCATCCGCGCCGCTTTCGATCAATCCGGCGTCGTCATCATCAAAGAGTTCGCAAGCGCGGAGGAATGCGCTGCGCTGAAGCAGCGGGCATTCGAGCTGATCGACGAATTCGACATCGATGCGCACAGGACGGTCTTTTCAACGAAAAGTCAGGCGCATTCTGAAGACGATTATTTCCTCAATTCCGGCGGAGCCATCAGTTTTTTCCTCGAAGAGGAAGCCTATGACGACAACGGGCGTCTTCGGCGCTCAAAAAGCGAGTCGATCAATAAGATCGGCCACGCAATGCACGATCTCGATCCTGTGTTTTCGGCCTTTTCGCATTCGACGAGCATGGAAACGGCGGCGCGCGCTGTCGGGTTCGACGATCCGCTCTTGCTGCAATCGATGGTCATCATGAAGCCGCCCGGCATTGGCGGCGAGGTTACGTGCCATCAGGATTCGACGTTTCTTTATACCGATCCTGAAAGCTGCATCGGTTTCTGGCTCGCGGTCGATGAGGCGACGCTTGAAAACGGCTGCATGGAATTCATCCCCGGCGAACATCGCGGTCCGTTGCGGCGCGTCTTTCGCCGCAAGCCGGGCGGGGGGACCGAGATGGCTGACCTTTCCGCTGATCCGTATCCGGAAGCGCGGCGCATCGCAGCGCCGGCCGGGACCGGCGATCTTGTTATCTTTTCAGGCCGTACGCCGCATATGAGCCGCGCCAACCGCTCAGCGCGTCCGCGCATGGCTTATACGCTGCATATGATTTCAGCCGCCGCGCATTACCCCAAATGGAACTGGCTGCAGCGGCCGACGGCGATGCCGTTGAAAGGCTTTTAGCCTGCGGTTTTCGCCGCCCACTCCATGACATCGTGCTCGACATCTGCAAGCGGGCGAACGCCCGGCTTCAGCACAACGTCGTGAAACGCTTTGATATCGAACGCCTCGCCCATTTTCACACGGGCCGACTCGCGCGCTGTGACAATGGTGTCGTAGCCGAGCGCGTAAGAAATCGACTGGCCGGGCATCGCGAGATAGCGGTCAACTTCGATTTCAATTTCTGCGCGCGGCATCGCGGTCGCTTTTGACATGAAGTCGATCGCATCCTGGCGCGTCCATCGCCCGTCGTGAAGGCGCGGTTCAACGATGAGCCGGCTTGCAGCCCATAGGCGTTTGGCGAGCATGCCTTCCGCGTCGCGCGGCGTCGCATAAAGGCCGAGTTCGTCGGCAACCCGCTCGGCATAGATCGCCCATCCCTCGATGATCCCGGCGCTGAAGCCTTCAAGCGGCGCTTGCCGCGGATAGTCGAAGAAAAGATGATGCCCGGGCAGCCCTTCGTGAAATGCGATCGCCTCAGCCATGAGCCTGCGATCTTCGGGTCGCGAGGGGTTGATCACATATTTCGCAGGGCCGCCCTCTGCGGGCGGAACATAATAGCCGGCCGGAAAGGACGGCTGAAGATGCGCCGCCATCGCTTCAACGATGATTGGCGTTTCGGGCGACGAAACGAAGGCGCGGGGGAGCGCCGCCTGCGCGCGCGCGAGTGCGGCTTCGGATGCCGCGATGAGGTTCGCGCCAGTCGCATCGCGATCAGGTTTGCGCAGGTCCTTGAGAATGCGATCTACTCGCCGCCCTTGGCGGTCGCGGCGTTCGAGATCGGCGCGCGTCTCGACAATGATCCGTTCGCCGATTTCCTCAAGCGCCGAAGGCTCGATCGTCGCGGACGTCCACCAGGCGACGGCATTCCGGAAACATGCGCCGTCGCTGGCCGCGAGCGCGCTTTTTTCGCCCGCCAGCGGCGCATATTCTTGCTTGAGGAAGCGAACGTAATCGCGGATCGCGGGTTTGATTTCCGTTTCGAACAACGCACCCCAGCGCACGGCGAAATCAGGATCATCCGATATCGCTGTTTCAACCGACGTCGCATCAAGGCCAGAGAGCAGGTCTTCGGCCTGTTGCGCGACACGCAAGGCGACGGCCCGCGGCGCCGTTGCGCCTGAGACGAGGCTGCTTCTCATGGTTGCGATGTCGGCGGCGAGCGCCTCATCCGCCTTGGCCCAGTCGGCAAGCGCGCTCGTGCGCGCAGATGCGCCGGGTGCGGCAATCTGATTCCACAAAGTCGGCCACTGGGTCTGCCAGCCGCTAACCTGATTGAGCAGCGCAAGATCGCCGCCGCATTCTTTCATCGGTTGCGCCGCAAGGCCTCCGCCTGCGATGGGAGGCGCTGCGTTCACCTGCGTTGCCGCGAGCGTAATAAGGAAAGAAGCGAAATGTCGACGCATCAACGGCCCTCCGTGCGCCCGGAATTTTGCTGTCTTTGACCCCGGAAGACAGGCGTCGCCGCGCAAAGTGGGCCAAATTGCGACAACCTGCATCGTTCCTGCGATGAAGTGTTTTCAAAACCGCCGGGCGCGCCCGCGCAAGGCATATGCGGCGCATATGAATTCAGTCGCCGCGCACTATCAGAAATAGAACTGGCCGAAGCGGCCTTATGAAATGCCGCTCAGAGGGTTTTCAGGCTTTCGGGGATGAGCGAAGGCCAGCCCTTCGCGTTCCATAGTTCGATAAATCCCAAACTTTGCGCGAAGCGGGCGAAGGCGGGGCTTTCGCGCAGCGGCGCGTTGTCCGGATTCCACAATTCAGCGAGGATTGCGTCTTCATGCGTCGTGCGGTTGGCAAGGAATAGGTCGAACGCCTCATCAAAGCGCCCAACCTTCATCAGCATCACGATCAGGAACTCAGTCTTGCGATGGCCCTGATCGCCGGTGAGCGCGATATCGATCATCGCGCTCGCCTTGGTTTTCGCCGCAGCATCGCCAAATGCGAGGGCGGCGAGCATCTCACTGTCGACGCCATCGAATTTATCCGCAGCTTTCATCGCCTGCGTGTAATAGGCGCCGGCCGCCTGGAAGTCGCCGTCGCGCGCGGCGAGTTCTGCGAGGACGCGTCCGGCAAAGGTGCAGCCAAGGTCAAATGCGACGTGGCTGAGCTTTCTCGCCCGTTCGTAATCGCCCAGCATGAACGCGCCTTCGCCAGCCCAGGCCGCCTCCATGCCGGACGTCGGATCGATCCGCAGCGCATCGGCGAGATGAACCTGCGCCGCCTCACGATAGCCAAAGAGCAACATGACATTGCCCCACACGCGCATGACAGTCGCATCCTGCGGCGCCAATGCGCCGGCGCGTTCGGCCGATGCGAGGCTCAACGCATATTCGCGCGTGTAAAGGTGAAGAACGGCAAGGCCCGCATGATGTTCTCCAAGCGTCGGGTCAAGGCGCGTCGCTTCTGCGGCGCAGGCTTTCGATTTCTCGAACGCCTCGTCCATGTCCGCATCGACATATTGCGGCATCCACGTGTAGGCGAGGGAAAGATTGGAATAGGCGCGCGCAAATCCGGGATCGATCGCAATCGCGCGTTTGAAGAAATCGACAGCGCGCAATAGCGCGCTGCCGCCATTCTCGCCATATCGCTGGCGTAGAACGTAACGTCCCTGCAGGAAGAGCTGATAGGCTTCGTCCTTGCTGGTGTCCGCAGCTACGAAGCGGGCGGGCGGGGCGGCCAGCTTGATCTTGAGCTCGCCGACAACGGCGCGGGCGATTTCATCCTGGACATCGAAAATGTCGCCGTGCTTGCGATCATAGGAATGCGACCAGATTTGAAATCCGTCGCGCGCCGAAACAAGCTGCACGGAAATGCGCACGCGGTCGCCGGCTTTTCTGACCGATCCGTCGAGCACGTAAGCGACGCCGAGCGCGGACCCAATGTCGCGCAGGCTCGTGTCCTTGCCTTTGAATGAAAAAGAAGACGTTCTGCCGACGACTTTCAGCCCGTCCACTTTCATCAGGGCGACAATTATCTCTTCGGCGACGCCGTCGGAAAAATAAGCCTGCTCGGGGTCGGGCGACATATTGGCGAACGGCAACACGGCGATCGACCGGTCAGGCGCGCGCTCTTCAGGGGTGATTGGCTTTCCAGTTGCCGGTGCGCGTTTCGCCGCCGCTTGCAGCGCCGCCGTCAGTTCAATGAACTCCGGCGCGGCGCGGTCGCCCGTCCATTCGTCGAACGGCAAGGTCTGGATTTGACGGAAGCCGAGCGGCGGCGGCGCTTCATCGATCGCGATCGGGATCAGGTTGCCTTTTTCGCGGCCGATCGAGGCTTCATCGGCGACCCACATCGAGCCGACGGATGTCGTCGACCAGGCGACGAGGACAATCTTCGCTTCGTTCAGGCGCTGCTCTGTCTCCGCCGTGAAATTGCTTCCCGCCGTCAGGTTGCGATCCCACCAGACGTCAAAGCCTTCCGCCTTGAGCGCCGCTGCGAGCAACTCAATGCGCGGTCGATCAACGCGCGAATAGGATATGAAAATGTCGGTCATCAGTTTCGCGGCGATCGGCCTGAGGCGTCATCGCAATATTAAATGACCACGCGCAAAACGGAAACCCGCCGCCCTGGCGGTGAAGACAGGAATCGCCTGTCGTTCCGTTCCGGCTGACCTATCCCGCTTTTTTCATTTTCGACGAGCGCCAGGCTTCCATTGACTGCGAGATGGCGAAGGTTTCGCGGTATTTCGGCGAATCGGACGGACGCGGCGGGCGCGCCGCCGTCAGCGCCATGATCTCGGCGAGCTTGTTGTGCGCCGCGCCCGCTTGCCCGGCGCCGATATAGGCGTGCAACTCGATGAGGCTGTCCGAAAGGGGGTCGTCAGCGCGGATGACGAAATAGGGCTCGTCCTCGGCGAGGTC